>JBBWZU010000150.1:0-6813 GCA_039649225.1 Hyphomicrobiales bacterium
GAGGTCGACCGCGCGTATGGACCGCGCACCGCGCAGGACGAGCTCGACGACGAGCTTGAGGACATGAAAGCACGTGGCATCACCGCCGATGCGTTGCCGAAAGGCGACGCGCCATGAGCATGATTTCGGTCGGCATCACCGGCTTCGTCGTCATGGTCGGCCTGATGCTGATCGGCTTGCCGATCGGCGCCGTCATGCTGCTCGTCGGTCTCGCCGGCGGCATGATGGCGTTCGGCGTCGCGTTTTTGAACTCCGCCGCCTCGGTTGCCTGGGGCACGATGAGCGAGAACGGGTTGACCGCGATCCCGCTGTTCGTGCTGCTGGGCGAGTTCCTGTTGCGCTCCGGCATGGCTGACCGGATGTATACGGTGTTCGCCGTGTGGCTCGGGCGCCTGCCCGGCGGCCTTTTGCACACGAATATCGGCTGCTGCGCGCTGTTCGCCGCGACATCGGGCTCCTCGGTCGCGACCGCCGCCACGATCGGCACTGTCGCGCTGCCCTCGCTCAAGCGCTATGGCTATCCGATGCCGGATGCGCTTGGCAGCCTCGCGGCCGGCGGCACGCTCGGCATTATGATCCCGCCGAGCATCAACTTCATCATCTACGGCTCGATGACCGACACATCGGCCGGAAAGCTGTTCATCGCCGGCATCGTTCCTGGCCTCATGCTGGCCGGGCTGTTCATGGTGTACATCTTCATCACCGCGGTCATGCGCAAGGAAAAGGTCAAGCCGATCGACGCTCCGCGCGCGGAGCGCATTCGTCTGCTGCGCTACCTGATCGAGCCGGTCGCGGTGTTCGGTACCGTGATGGGAACCCTCTATCTCGGCATCGCGACCGCGACCGAATCCGCCGCGCTCGGGTTGATGGTGGCGTTCCTGCTGGTGATCGTGCAGGGCAAGCTGTCATGGTCGGTTTTGCAGACCTGCTTTCTGTCCAGCGCGCGCACCTCGGGCATGATCCTGCTGATCGTCGTCGGCGCCTTCGTGCTCAATCTCGCGCTCAGTCTCACCGGTATCGGCGAGGCGATCACCAAATACGTCACCAGCTTTGGATTGTCCCGCGTGCAGATCCTGATGCTGCTGATCGTGTTCTATCTGCTGCTCGGCATGTTCATGGACACGCTGTCGATGATGGTCGCGACGATCCCGCTCGCGTTCCCGGTTGTGACGGCGGCCGGGGTCGACCCGATCTGGTTTGGGGTGTTCATCGTGCTGATGTGCGAGCTCGGCCTGATCACGCCGCCGGTCGGCATGAATCTGTTCGTCGTACAGGGGATACGGCCCGATGGCGGGCCGGTTGCCGACGTCATCAAGGGCGCGATCCCTTATGCGATCATCATGATCCTGTTCGCGATCGTGTTGATCATCGCGCCCGGCATCGCGACCTGGCTGCCGCATTTGATGCGCGGATAACGGCGACGCGTTGACCGCGGCCGCGATGGCGGCGAATGTAGGCGCGCCGGACTCCAACGATAGTGTACGACGTGAACAATCCAACATCGCGAATCTATTTTCTCAACGGCCCGAATGCGAACCTCTATGGTCTCGATTCGTCCGGGACGTACGGGACCGAGAGCTTTCCGCAGATCGAGCAGCGCTGCCGCAGCCATGCCGAGGAACTGCGGATCGCTCTGGATTTCCGCCAGACCAACCATGAAGGCGTGCTGATCGACTGGATTCAAGAAGCGCGCCTGGAGGCCGACGGCTTGATCGTCAATGGCGCCGGCCTGACCTATACATCCGTCGCCGTGCTCGATGCCCTGCTGTCGTTCGGCAAGCCGATCATCGAAGTGCATATGAGCAATATCTACAAACGCGAGCCGTTCCGGCATCACTCATTTATTTCCAAGGCCGCAACCGGGATCGTCGCCGGGCTTGGGCCGCTCGGCTATGAGCTTGCGATCACGGCACTCGCCCGCCTGCTCGGCGCCGCGAAGGCCGCATGATGCGTGACGCGGTCGTGTTCTACAGCCAGTTCGACGATCCGGTCGCCTGGCAAAAGGCGCTGCAGGCGGAATTGCCGGACCTTGGCTTCCATGTGCACCCGGATGCCGGCGATCCGCAGGCGGTGCGCTATGCGCTGACCTGGAAGCCGCCGGCCGGTTTCTTCGCAGCCTTTCCCAATCTGGCGCTTGTCGTCAATCTCGGGGCAGGGGTCGACTCTCTCGTGGCGCGCGATGACCTACCCGACGTGCCGATCTCACGCCTGCAGGATGACGGCATGGTCTCGCTGATGACGAGCTACGTGCTGTTCTCGGTGCTTCGCTATGCGCGCGACATCCCGGCCTTCGAGCGCGCGCAGCGGCGCCGTGAATGGCACTACATTCACCCGCGGCCGCTGTCCGCCATCAAGGTCGCAGTGTTGGGCTTGGGCGAGCTCGGCGCGGCGGCCGCGGCGGCGCTGGCGCATACAGGACTCGACGTCACCGGGTGGGCGCGCACGCAGAAGACGATAGCGGGCGTGCGCTGCGTCGCCGGACGCGCCGCGCTCGAGACGGTGCTGGCGGAAAACGCGATCGTCGTCATCCTGCTGCCGCTGACGCCGGAGACGCGCGGCCTCATCGGGGCGCGCGAGCTTTCGCTGATGCGGCCTGGCGCCGGCCTGATCAATGCGGCGCGCGGCGCGGTCATCGACGAACCGGCACTCCTCGATGCGCTGCGCGCGGGCCACATCGCCGAAGCAACGCTCGATGCCTTCACGGTCGAGCCACTGCCGCCGGCGCATCCGTTCTGGGGCATGGAGAACGTGCTCATCACGCCGCATCTTGCCAGCATCACGGTGCCGGAGCAGGCCGCGCGCGGTGTTGCGCAAAGCATTCGGCGCGTGCGCCTAGGGCAGGCGCCGCTCCATGCGGTCGATGCGCGGCGGGGTTATTGATCCCGGCGCGAATGCGCCTTGCGGCCCGAACGACTGATGAAGAAAGGCCTCGAACGCCTGCACGGCCGGGCGCAGCGGAAACTGCCGGTGGCGCAGCAGCGTGATGCGCGTCGGGGTGAGCTGCGGATCGAGCGGCAGGATCGCAACGCTTGCACCGTCATAGGTGATGTTGCTGCCGGCAATCGCGTTCTGGATCGCAAAGCCATGGCCGTGCGCGACAAGCCCGCGGATCAGCTCCTGCGAGCGCGAACGGAACACGATGCGCGGCTCGATGCCGACCGTGTGGAACAGCCCGAAGAAGTAATCGCGCGAGAACGGCAGATCGAGCAAAATATAAGGATCATCCGCGAGGTCGCGCAGGCTGATCCGTTTGCGCCGCGCGAGACGATGATCGGCAGCGACGACCGCATGCGGCGGCAGCTCGGTCAGCGGCTGGGCCAGCAGATCTTCCGGAAGTGCGAAGCTGTAGGCCAGCGCAAGCTCGGTGCGGCCGGCGAGCAGCATGCCGATCAGCTCCTCCTGATCGCCCTCCTGCAGGCGCACCGTGATGCCGGGATGGATTTTCGCAAAGCGTGCAAGAAGCGCCGGCATGAAGCGAACCGCCAGCGTCAGAAAGCAGCCGACGACGATCTCGCCCTTGAGGGCGCCGCTTAATTCGCTCGCGCTCTGCCCGAAATCGGACGCGTGCTTGAGCAGCAGCCGCGCCTCGTTGACGATGCGCTCGCCGACCGGCGTCAGCGCGACGCCACGCGCGTGGTGGCGGATGAACAGGCTTGCGCCAACGGCCGTTTCCAGTTCGGCGATCGCGCTCGAAACCGACGGCTGCGACACGCTGAGCTGCCGCGCCGCCTCGGTCAGATTGCCGGCCTCGGCCGCGGCCACGACATAGCGAAGCTGGCGCAACGAGAATTGCATCGGAAAATCCTGTCTTAGGAACCAGAAAATAGTATTTTGTCGATTTAGCTGCGGTGCGGCAAGCTTGGTCGGTCAATCGGAGGGGACGATGATCCGAACCGGCGAACAGTACCGCGCGGGCCTGCGCGACGACCGCGAGGTCTGGATTGACGGCGAGCGGGTCAAGGACGTCCCCTCGCACCCCTCGCTCAAGCCGATCGTCGATATCCGCGCCCGCATGTACGACATGCAGCATGAGGATGCGTATGCGGGCCTGCTGACCTATCGCGAGGACAACAAGCAGCACTCGATCTTCAACCGGCTGCCGCGCGAGCAGAAGGACTGGAACGACAAGCGCGAAGCGCTTGACGCAGTGATGCACGACATCCGCGGCGTGGTGACGCGCGTCGGCGACGAGACCGTCGGCGAGATGTGGTCGCTCTATGACGGCCGCGATGTGCTCAACGAGATCGATCCGAAATTCAGCGACAACATCGCGCGCCATGTGCAAGGCGTGATCGAGACCGACGTGTTTCATGTCTCGGCCAACACCGATCCGAAGGGCGACCGCTCGATCGCGCCGCAGGATCAGGACCCCGACATGATGGTGCATGTCGTCAAGGAGACGGACGCCGGCATTGTGATCCGCGGCGCGAAATACGAAACCGCGTCGGGCTATTCGGACCAGGCGTTCCTCAAGCCCACCGTCGGCGCATGGACCAACGAAAAGCTTTCCGACTATGCGGTCGGCGGCATCGTGCGCATGGGCGCGCCCGGCGTGAAGCACATCGCGCGCTCCGGCTTTGCGGGCCGCGCGCGCGCCGAAGACTATCCGCTGGCCAACAAGTTCGACGAAGTCGACTTCCTGATGGTGCTCGACAACGTCCTCATCCCCTGGGAGGACGTGTTCTTTTATCGCCACACCAAGGCTGCGCAATACATTCGCGGCACGCTGCACCGCTATTCGGCCTTCCCCTATACGCTGCGCATTCTCTATGTCGCCGACATGATGATCGGGGCGGCGCTCTGGAACGCCAAGCAGACCGGCCTCGACAAGCTCCAAGCCGTGCGCGAGAAGCTCGCCGATCTCGTCTGCTATCGCGAAGGCATCAATGCGCATCTGACCGCGGCGGTCACGCTCGGTCAGCGTAGCCCGGGCGGCCTGCTGATGCCGCACCAGTCGATGCTCTATGCGGGCCGCATCTTCGCCTGCCAGAACCTGCCGCAGATGATGCATATCGCGCGCGAGCTGTGCGGCGGACAGATCTGCGTCACGCCGAACGAGGCCGCGTTCGCGGCCGAGGGCTCGGGGGCCTGGCTGAACAAATTCTACAGCCTGAACCAGAGCTGGCAGGCCGAAGACCGGCGCAAGCTGCTCGCCTTCGCGCGCGATCTTCTGAACTCGGATTATGCGGGCCATCGGCTCACTTTCGTCCAGTTTGCACAGGCGCCGCACTTCAATCATCTCAACGCGACCTACAACGCTTTCGATTTTTCCGGACCGCTGGAATTCGTGCGCCGCGCCGCCGATCTCTCCGACCGGGTGAAGGGATCGCTGTGATGAATGTGCCGATCGCGGACCGGTTTCGCGAGGCCATGCGGCGCACCGCTTCAGGCGTTGCGATCCTGACGACAGACGGCCCGGCCGGACGCGCCGGTGTGACGATCTCGACGCTCTGCTCGCTGTCGATGGAGCCGCCGTCGGTGATCGCCTGCGTGCATCAGGACGCCAGCGCCCTGGAGGCGCTGTTTGCCAACGGGGTTTTCGCGGCGAACGCGTTGTCCGACGGTCAGACGCAGGTGGCGCGCGCTTTCGCCGGCCAGATTGCGGAGCTGCGTGACAATCGCTTTGGCGCCGCCAGCTGGCGCGCGCTGGCGACCGGTGCGCCGGTTCTGGATGGCGCGCTCGCGAGCTTCGACTGCCGTATCGCCGAGGCGTTCTCGTTCGGCACGCACCGGATTCTGGTCGGCGAAGTGGTCGAGGTTGCCGATGGGGCCGGTGGGCCGCTGGTCTTCTCCGATCGCAGCTTCCGGCGGCTGGCCGCCGCATGACACTGCCAGAGGAGCGACGCCGTGACCCACACCCGCCTGCGCAAATTCAATACGCGGCAAGCCTATCCGGACCAGAAGCTCGACAACGATGTGTGCATGGTCGTGCGCGCCGGCAACACGGTCTACGTGCGCGGGCAGACCGCGATGGACCTTGACGGCAAGATCGTCGGCATCGGTGATGCCGCCGCGCAGGCCGAGAACGCGATGACCTGCGCCAAGATCCTGCTCGAGGAGGCGGGATCGAAGCTGCAGGACGTCGTGAAGATCACGATCTACATCACCGATCGCGCCTACCGCGAGCCGGTCTATCAGGTCGTCGGCAAGTGGCTGAAGGGGGTGTTCCCGGTCTCGACCGGCATCATCGTGCAAGGCCTGGCGCGTCCCGAATACCTCATGGAAATCGACATCATCGCGGAGGTGCCGGCCTAGCTGGAGCCTAGCTCGAGACGAAAGGGTCCGGGTGAAGCGGGCCTGAAACTGCGCGGTGGCGCGTGTTCCTCAGTCGTTCGCCGCGACATTGGTGCGTGTCCGGGTGGCGCACATATTGCTTCGTTCAAGGGCAATCGAAAGCGGGAGTCATCGCATCATGAAACGTGTCGTCGCATGCGCCGCCATCATGGCGGCGATCTGGAGCGTGCCGGCAGTCGCCGCGGACAGACTGATCATTTCGAGCTGGGGCGGCAGCTGGAAGGATTTGATCTCCGAAACCGTGGCCAAGAAGTTCACCGCCGATACCGGCGTGGAAGTCGAATTCATCACCGGCGGAACCATCGATCGCCTCAATAAGGCGAAGCTTGCCAAAGGCGAGCCGGAAAGCGACGTCACCTTCACCACGTCGCATGTCGGCTGGCTCTACGCCACCGACGGTCTCTACGAAACGCTCGATCTCTCCAAGGTTCCCAACGCCGCCAATCTGGTCGCGCAGGCCAAGATCAGCCCGTTCCACATCGGCTCCTGGGCCTATGTCTATACCATCGGCTATCGGCC
>JBBWZU010000152.1:0-3531 GCA_039649225.1 Hyphomicrobiales bacterium
TCGTATTTGACGAAGACCTCCGCGCCGGTCAGCGCGGACAGTTTTGGCGCAGGCAGCATCGGCGTGCGCAGCACCTGCGCTCCGATGGTGCGCCGCGCAGCTTCGATATCCGCAAACGTGACAGTCAAAGTCGCTCCTTCGGTATTTCAAACGGCGCTTTAGACATCCCTCGGCTTCGGCCCGGCAAAGCCGAGCAGCCCGCCGGGCCTTAGCACGAACACCACGATCAGCAATGAAAACACCACGATGTCGCGCGCCTCGATGGCGAAATAGGCCGACCAGGCCGCCTCCACCAGCGCAACGCAAAGGCCGCCGAGGAATGCGCCCGGCACCGAGCCGATGCCGCCGACCACCGCCGCAACCAGCGCTTTCAATCCAAGGCTCGCGCCGATCGAGAAACTGACGTTGCCGTAATAGGCCGCGACGATCCAACCGGCGAGGCCCGCCAGCAGGCCGGCGAGCAGAAAGGTCGCGGCGAGCAGCCGCTTGCCGTCGATGCCGAACAGCTCCGCGGTCCCGGGGTCGTCCGCAAAGGCGCGCCAGGCCCGGCCGAAGCGGGTGCGCCCGAGCAGAAACAGAACCGCGCCGGCCGCGGTCAGCCCGACCACAGCCACCACCATCTGCATCGGCGTCACCGTCACGATGAAGTCCGCGGCGCGCGCCAGCGGGATCGGCTCGTTGAACACCGGCGGCGACCAGCGCTCGCGCGAGCCCTGCGTGACGCGCATGAATTCCTGCGCGGTGAGCGCCACTGCGGCGGTCGCGATCAGGATCGGCTGGCCGAGCCGATGGCGCGCGTGCAGCGGCGCGATGACCATGCCGCCGACCAGCAGGCTCCATCCGGCCGAGATGAGCGCCGCCAGCACGAAGGCGAGCGCCAGACCCGTGATGGCATCGCCGACGCCGAGCGCGACCGCGGCCGCGACGCCGCCGATCGCCCCATAGGCGCCGAGCGCCGCGATCTCGCCGAACGCCAGATTGATCCGCCCGACCAGCCCATAGATCAGCGAATAGGCGGTGGCGAGCAGCGCGTAGATGGCGGCGGGCGCGAGCGCGCTGATGAGCTGCTGGAGCGCGTAAGCCAGCCCCGATGGCAGTCGCGGCAGGTCGTGCGTCGCGAGCGGCACCGCCTCGCCGACCTCGCGCGCCGCATCCGCCAGCCAGAAGCGCTTGAGATAAAGGAGCCGCGCCGGCCCCAGCGCGCCCTGGTCGGTTTCGAGCGCCACAAGATCGAGCCGGTCGCGCTCGAACGTGGTTCCGCCGAACTCGCAGGTGGCAAAATGCGTGCGGCTGGCACTGCCGGGCTCGCGCGCCGCATAGTCGATGCGGACCGACGATTTTACACCCGGCAGCGGCGCAACACGGATCTCGCGGATCTGCGTGCCGTCCGGGTGCAGCGCCTGCGGCACCAGGCGGCAGATCCGGACCTGCTCGGAATCCGTGACCGGCCCGCACCCGGCGGCAAGGGTCAAAAGCAGGGCCGTGAAGCGGAACCAACGCATGGCACCGACGATACGCGAACCGCCGCGCTGCGTCCTTGTGGGTGAATGCATAGCCGGACAGCCCTTGCGCCGCGGCGCCGATGCCCTCAAGTTTGCGGCATGACCATGCCACCGAACACCAATTGGCCCAGCTCGAACGCCGGCCTTCCGAACCATGCTTTCGACCCGATCGCGCAGCCCGAACTGTTCGAGGGCGTGCGCACGCGGCGGGCGATCGCGTTCGTAATCGACGTGCTGATCATCGCGGTGCCGCTCGCCTTCTTCGGAATGTTCATCTTCGTATTCGGGCTGGTGACGCTCGGGCTCGGCTGGTTCCTCTACGCCCTGATGGGACCGCTCGCGGTGATCTGGGCGCTGTTCTATTACGGGCTCACCTTCGGCAGCCCCGCTTCGGCGACGATCGGCATGCGCATGGTCGATCTGGAGATGCGCACCTGGTACGGCGGCCCGGCTTACTTCGTGCTCGGCGCCGTCCACGCGGTCGCCTACTGGCTGACGGTGTCGTTCCTCACCCCCTTCATCCTGCTGATCTGCCTGTTCAACAGCCGCAAGCGGCTGCTGCACGACATGCTGGTCGGCACCATCGTGATCAACAATACGGCGCGGGCCAGCGCCTTGCGTAACGGCAGGCCGTCCTACTAACCGGCCATGATGTTGTCCGAAAGGCGGTTTCCACTCCTGGTGGTCGGCGTGAAGCCTTTGACGCCCGGGGCCGCGCGCGCGATGCTATTCGTCAACTCAGCCGCCGATGGATTCGGCCTCGCACCGTGACCCAACACTCGCGCGACACGCCGCAATTCTACCTGACCGCCCCTTCCCCGTGCCCCTATCTGCCGGGCCGGGAGGAGCGCAAGGTGTTCACGCATCTGGTCGGCGAGCGCGCCGGCGACCTGAACGACCTGCTCACCCATGGGGGCTTTCGCCGCAGCCAGTCGATCGCCTACCGCCCGGCCTGCGAGGCCTGCCGCGCCTGCATTTCGGTGCGTGTGGTGGTCGACGACTTCCGCCCCACGCGCAACATGCGGCGCGTTCGTGACCGCAACGCCGATTTGGTCGGCGAGATGCGCGTCCCGGTGCCGACCTCGGAGCAGTATTCGGTGTTCCGCGCCTATCTCGACCACCGCCACTTCGACGGCGGCATGGCCGACATGACGGTGCTCGACTACGCCATGATGGTCGAGGACAGCCACGTCGAGACCAAGCTGGTGGAATACCGGCTGCAGGGGCCGGACAGCCGCATCACCGGCCGTGGCACCGGCCCGCTGCTCGGCGTCGCTCTCACCGACGTGCTGAGCGACGGGCTCTCGATGGTCTATTCGTTCTACGAGCCCGAATACCGCAGCCGCTCGCTCGGCACGCATATGATCCTCGACCACATCGAACGCGCACGGCGGATGGGCCTGCCTTACGCCTATCTCGGCTACTGGGTGCGGGACTCGCGCAAGATGGACTACAAAGGCCGCTTCCTGCCGCAGGAACGCCTGCTCGCGGACGGCTGGACGCGGGTCGAGCGTTAGAACAATCGGAAATTCCTGGAGGTCAACGTGCCCGCACCGATGCAGGGAGAACTGCAGCCATTCATCTACCGCTTCAAGTTCGGTGGGTTCGAGGTCGCCAACATCCTGGACAGCAAGGCTGCCCGCGAGGGGCTGCATCCGACTTTCGGCGGCGAGCAGCCGGTGGAAGCCGCACACGCGCTGGCCGATGCCAATCATATCGACGCCAGCCGTTACGAGCATCCCTTCATCCCGACCGTCGTGAACACCGGCACGCAGCTGGTGCTGTTCGACACCGGCAACGGCGCCTTGCGACTGGAACACGAGCGGCTGCGCAACCGGATGCCCGACGGCCATCTGGCCGAACGCCTGGCGCTGGCCGGCTACAGACCTGAGGACATCGATGTCGTGGTCATCACCCACGGCCATCCCGATCATATCGGCGGGCTGACCGCAGGCGGCAAGCCGGTGTTTCCCAATGCGCGTTATGTGTTCGGCGCCGCGGAGTTTGATTTCTGGACGCGCGGCGAGAA
>JBBWZU010000163.1:0-9759 GCA_039649225.1 Hyphomicrobiales bacterium
GCCAACAATCTCTGGTTCCTCAACTGGGTGCATGTGTTCGCCGGGCTCTTGTGGACCGGCATCGACCTGTTCATGGGCTTCATCCTCGGGCCGATCCTGCGCAAGGTCGACATTTCGGTACGGCGCGAGATCATCGTGCGGCTGATCCCGCGCACGCTGTTCCTGATGCCGACGCTCTCGATCATTACCGGTACCACGGGCTGGTACCTCGCGCAGGCGCGCGGCTTCGATCAGTTGCCCTGGCCGCAATACGGCTGGGTCGCGGCCGCGTTGGTGCTGGTCACGCTCATGACCCTGCAGGGCCTCGGCTACCTGCTGCCGGCCAACTTGCGGGTCTGCCTCGAACTGCAAAAGTCCGCACCGGATTTCGGCAAGATCGGCCGGCTGATGAAGGGCTATTTCATTGCGGTGGCGGCGCAGGGCGCCATGCAGGTCACGATCATCGTCATCATGGCGCGGTTCGCGACCGGCATCTGAAAGCGTGTCCCGGAAATACCGGCTTTTCCGAAAAAAGACATGCGCAGACAAAGAAGGCCCGCCCTCTGCGGCAAACCACCGCACGGATTGCCCATGCCGGGCTTGCCGTTCACCGGAACGTGATCCGTCCCCCGCTCGCGGCTTGCCCCAGTTTCGAGGAATAACAAACTGCGGCCGGGGTTGTCCGACAGACCGGGCGCCGGCCCGCCGAAGAGGGAGAACGAAATATGTTTCGGACCGTACTCGCCGTTGCTGCCATTGCGATCGGCGTGACTGCTGTCGCCGCCCAATCCGATCCCATCGCGGCGCGCAAGGCGCTGATGAAAGAGCAGGGGGCACAGACCAAGACCGGCGGCGGCATGGCCAAGGGAGAGGTGCCGTTCGATCTGGCCAAGGCGCAGGCGATCTTTGCGAACTACGTCGAGACGGCGGCCAAGATGCCTGAGCTGTTCCCGCCGACCTCCAAGACCGGGGGCGAGACCACGGCAGCGCCGAAGATCTGGGAAGACACGGCGGGCTTCAAGGCGGGCTTTGCCAAGTTGTCGACCGAGGCTAAGGCGGCGCAATCGAGCGTGAAGGATCTCGACAGCTTCAAGGCCGCGTTCGGCGGCCTGACCAAGAACTGCGGCGGCTGCCACGAGACCTACCGCGTCAAGAAGAGCTGATTGCCGGAATAGCCGGAATAAACCGGGAGGGCGGCGAGTCATGATATGACGCGCCGCCCTTCGGCGTTTCGGGTTGCCGCAGGGCCTAAGCTGCGCGAGGACGATCAATGCTCCGGAAATTGCTCCTGCTCGCCGTCACGGCTGCAATTGTCAGCCTTGGCGTGTTCTGGTTCGTCACCATTCCGGCGACGGTCGCGGCGACCGCGCTTGCCGCCTATGCGCCGAACGCCGCGAACGGCCGCGCGATGTTCTACGCCGGCGGCTGCACTGCCTGCCACGCGACGCCCGGGCAGGACGACAAGACGCGGCTCGGCGGCGGGCTTGGCCTCAAATCGCCGTTCGGCACGTTCTATGTGCCGAATATCTCGCCCGACCCGAATGATGGCATCGGCAAGTGGAGCGAGGCGGATTTCGTCACCGCGATGCAGAAGGGCACCTCGCCCGATGGCCGGCATTATTTCCCGGCATTTCCCTACGGCTCGTACCAGCGCATGCGCCTCGAGGATGTGCGCGATCTGTTCGCGCATCTGAAAACGCTGCCTGCCGTTCAGGGTAAGGCGCGCGATCACGACGTGCCGTTCCCGTTCAACGTCCGGCGGCTCGTCGGCGGATGGAAATTCCTGTTTCTCGACGGCCAGCCGTTTCAGCCGGACGCCGCGCAGTCCGCCGATTGGAACAGAGGGGCCTATCTGGTCAATGGCCCGGGCCACTGCGCCGAGTGTCATTCGCCGCGCAACGCGCTCGGCGGCATCGTGGCGGCGCAGCGCTTCGCGGGCGGCCCCAACCCGGAAGGCGAGGGCTGGGTCCCGAACATCACGCAGAAGGGCCTCGGTGACTACTCCGATAAGGACATCGCCTATCTGCTTGAGACCGGGCAGACGCCGGACGGCGATTCGGTCGGCGGTGCGATGACGGCGGTCATCCGCAACACGTCGCAACTTGACCCCGAAGATCGCAACGCGATGGCGACCTACGTCAAGGCGCTGCCGCCGGTCGAAGGGCCGAAAAAGCCCGAAAAGGCCGAGAAAAAGTAGCCCGGAAACGCCGCACCGGCGCCATGCGCCGCGAAGGGTTTCGCCGGCAGCAATACCGTGCTCAATGGGCGAACGTGCACTAGCATGAGTTCCCCTTAAGCCGGCCCCCAGCCCCAAGCGATGAATATCCTTCGAGCCGTTCTGCTCAAGCTCACGTCTGCCTTGATGTTCTCCGTCATGGCGGCGTTCGTGCGCTACGTCAGCGACGTCACGCCGCTTGGACAGGTGGTATTCTGCCGCTCGTTCTTCGCGATCATTCCGGTCGTGATCATCTACGCCTGGCGCGGCGAGCTTGCGGTCGCGTTCCGCACCGCGCGCCCGTTCGGTCATCTGGCGCGTGGCATGATCAGCGTCGGCGGCATGTTCTTTAATTTCGCCGCGCTGGCGCGCCTGCCGATCGTGGACGTCACCACGATCACCTTCGCCTCGCCACTCATTACGGTCGCGCTTTCGGCCTGGATCCTGAAGGAGCGTGTGCGCGTCTATCGCTGGTCCGCGGTCGGCATCGGCTTCATCGGCGTGATCGTGATGCTGTGGCCGCATCTCGACGTGACCCGTTACACCAGTGCCGCCAATGCAACCGCGACCCTCGGTGCGGTGTTCGCGCTGCTCAGCGCCTTCACCAATGCGGGCTCGGTGGTGCAGACGCGGCGGCTGACCGACACCGAGACGACATCCTCGATCGTGCTCTATTTCTCACTGTTCTGCGCGCTCGGCGGCCTGCTGACACTGCCGTTCGGCTGGATCGTGCCGAGCCTGCCGCAAATGGGGGCGTTGATCGGGCTCGGCGTGTTCGGCGGGCTGTCGCACATCCTGCTCACCGAGAGCTATCGCTATGCGCCGGCCTCGCTGGTGGCGCCGCTCGACTACACGGCGCTGCTCTGGGCCTTCATCATTGGATACTGGTTCTTCGGCGAGCTGCCGACCACGACCGTCTATGTCGGCTCGGCGATCGTCGCTGCATCCGGACTGTATGTGATCTGGCGCGAGCGGCAGCTCGGGCTGGAGCGCGCGCGGGCGCGTGCGGCGTCCGGTCCGCCGACCGGCGCCTGACTATTCGGCAGCGGCCGCGTTTGCGCGCAAGCGCGTGCGCCTGGCCAGCAGCCGGTCGAAGCGTCGCCGATGCAGCGTGCCGTCGAGCACGTCGTAGTGCTGCGGCACCATCAGGCGCGGATTGAGCCGCACCACTTTCTCGTACGTCGCCGGCAGGAGCTCAGGCGCGCTGTTCAGGATCGCGGGCGGGAAATGCAGGTTGAAGAAATAGCTTGAGAACAAATCGCCGCTGAACAGCAGGTCGTGAGTCTCCGAATGGAAGCCGCAATGGCCAAGCGTATGGCCCGGCAGGTGCACGACGCGTAGCCCGCCCCAGAACGGCAATACGTCGCCATCGGCGAGCGGCACATCGATCGTCGCCGGCCGTCCGACCCGCAACACGGCGCGACCGGCGCTTTCCATGCGGCCGCACCATACGTTGATGCCCGCGTACGGATAGGTGCCGTCGATATGCGGTTGCTCGGCCGGATGGGCATAAATCGGTGCGCCGGTGAAGGCCTTCGCCCAGGCGAGGTTGCCGGCATGGTCGATGTGCCCGTGCGTGAGCAGGATCGCCTTGATCGATCCGGGCCGCAGGCCGAGCCGCGCCAAGCGCCACCGGATCAGCCAGGGCTCCCCGACCAGCCCGGTGTCGAGCAGCGCGGCATCGCCGGCCTGGTCCACCAGCAGATGGCAGACGCCCATGACGCCGCGGATGGTGTGAATGCCCGGATAACCCATGACGCCGGAAGCCTCCCGGCCAAGTGGCGCGAAACCATGGCGCGAAACTGTGCCGCGCCTAACCGAACGCCTTGAAGGTGATGATCGTGCGCGTATCCTGGATGCCCGGAATGACTTGCACCTTTTCGTTCACGAAATGGCCGATGTCGGTCGAATCCTCGACATAGAACTTCACCAGCAGGTCGAAATCGCCGGCCGTGGAGTAGACTTCCGAGGCGATTTCGGCGTCCGCGATGGCATTCGCCACCTGATACGATTTGCCGAGATGGCATTTGATCTGGACGAAGAAGGGAATCATCTCGGGGTCTCCTGAACCGCGGGTTTGGCGGCCAATCCAGCAAATACAAGGTGCGCTGGCAAGGCGGTGATGCGGAGCCATTTCGCAAGGGTGGCGCACACTCTATCATGGACCCAAGATCGTGTTGCAACGACTCGCCCTGCGGGCATTGGGAGGACGATGATGAAGCTTGGGCGTGCGGCTCTGGCCGCGGCATTGCTGTTTCTGGTGACCATCCCCGGCATGGCGTTTCCGGACCGGCCGATCCGGCTCATCGTCGGGTTTGCGCCGGGCGGGAGCGCCGACGTCGTGGCGCGCGCGATCCAGCCGATCGTCGAGAAACGGCTGGGTCAGTCGCTGATCATCGAGAACAAGGCGGGTGCCGGCGGCATGATCGCGGTTGATGCCGTGGCCAAAGCGCCGCCGGACGGCCACATGATCGCGCTTGCCGGCGCTGCCGCGATGTCGGTCGGCGCCGGCCCGGGCGAGAAGATGCCGTATGATCCCATGCGGGATCTGGCGCCGGTCACGATGCTGGCCGAGATACCGTTCGTCCTGATTGCGCCGGCGTCCTCCGAGGCGAATTCTGTTCGCGATGCCGTTGCGATGGCGAAGGCCAAACCGTTGTCCATCGGGCATGGCGGCAACGGCACCGTGATGCATCTGACGGCGCAGCTGTTCAACCAGATGGCCGGAGTGACGACAACGCTGGTGCCGTATCGCGGCTCGACGCCCGTCGCCAATGACGTCCTCGCCGGGCATGTGCCACTCGGTATTTCCGACATCACGTCGGCGATTGCGCTCATTCGTGCCGGGCAGATCAAAGCCCTTGGCGTCTCCACCGCGCGGCGCACCGTCTCTCTGCCGGACGTCGCGACCTTCTCGGAAGGCGGTCTGCCCGGCTATCAATCGATCGGCTGGTTCGGCATCATCGCGGCTGCCGGTACGCCGCTGGAGATCGTCGCAAAGCTCAATGAGGCGATCGCGTTCGCGCTGCAGGACCAGAGCGTCAAGGACCGTCTGGTCGCTGTCGGTGTTGAACCGGCGCCGACGAGTCCGGAAAAATTCAGCGCTTTCGTCCGCAGCGAGATCGCCAAATGGAGCGACGTGGTCGCGAAAGCCGGCCCGAAGGCGAACTAAGATACCGGTGCACCAGGACGCCGAAGCCCGCCGCCTGACGGCCCTTGAATGCCTGCCGCACGCTCGCTAGGTTCACGACGCAATCTCTATGGGGTGCCGGGCTTTTTCGGCCGGGCTGAGAGGCATGTGCCAACCCATCGAACCTGATCCGGGTCATGCCGGCGGAGGGAGCTGAGATGCGGGCGCTGGCTGGCGAACTTCCGCATATCGCATCGGATCTTCTCACGCGGCTGCGCGCACGCGCGCCGCGCGTGCATTGCATTACCAATGCGGTGGCGCAGCATTTCACCGCCAACGTGCTGCTCGCGGCCGGCGCCATTCCGTCGATGACGATTTCAGCCGACGAGGTCGGCGCCTTCGTGGCGCGCGCCGACGCGCTGCTGGTCAATCTTGGAACTTTTGACGCGGAGCGCCGCGCCGCGGCCTCAACGGCGATCGAGGTCGCCGCCGAGGAAGGCGTGCCCTGGGTGCTCGATCCGGTGTTCATCGATCGCTCCGAGCCGCGTGCCGCCTATGCGCAATCGCTGGTGGCGCAAAAGCCGCGCGCGATCAGGCTCAACCGTGCGGAGTTCGCGGCGCTGTCCGGACTTGAGATCGAGGAGGGCATGCCGGCGCGCTATGCGCTCGACACGCTCGCCGTTCTGGCGCTGACCGGGGCGGTCGATGCGGTCACCGACGGCGCCCAGACGGTGTCGATCGAGAACGGCCATCCGCTGATGGCGCGCGTTACCGCAATGGGGTGTGCGGCCTCCGCGCTGGCCGGCGCATTTTTGGCCATCGAGAGCGATCCGCTGCTCGCGACCGCGTCGGCGCTGTTGTGTTTCGGTGTCGCGGGCGGCGTTGCCGGCGAGCGCGCGACCGGACCGGGTAGCTTTCCGGCGGCGTTGCTCGATGTGCTCTATGCGCTCGACAAGAAGATTCTGGTTGAAAAGGCGAGGCTGACGTGAAGGTCGATCTGCGGCTCAATGCCATCGTGGACCCCGAACGCGCCAACGGCCGCGCGCTCGCCGAGCTGACGCGCCTGGTCGTTGCCGGCGGCGCGACGCTGATCCAGCTGCGCGACAAACACGGCTCGACGCGGCGAATGATCGAGCAGGCGCGCGCCATCAAGGCGGTGCTCGCCGGGACCGGCGTGCCGCTGGTCATCAACGACCGCGTCGACGTTGCGATGATCGCCGAAGCCGACGGCGTGCATGTCGGACAGGACGATATGCGCGCCGAGGACGCACGGCGCCTGCTCGGACCGAAGGCCATCATCGGACAGTCGATCAAGACGGTGGCGCTGGCCCATGCGGCGCCGCTCGACATGCTCGATTACGCCGGCGTCGGCGGCGTCTATGCGACGACCTCGAAAGACAATCCGAACGCGCCGATCGGCGTTGCGGGCCTGCACGACATCGTGGCGGCGTTCCGTGCACGCAAACGCGATTTTCCGATTGTCGGCATTGCGGGGATCGACGCGACCAATGCGGCGCCGGTGATCGCGGCCGGCGCCGACGGCGTCGCGGTCATTTCGTCGCTGTCGATGCAGGACGATCCCGCGGCCGCGGCGCGCGTATTGCGCGTCATCGTCGATCAAGCGCTCGCTCAACGAGTTTCGCGATGAGTGCGCCGAATACGCGGTGCGCTCCCTCTCCCCACCGAACTCGGGTCTACCCGAGTTCGGCACTTAAAATTGGCCGAAGTCGGAAACATCCGACTTCGGTTGGGGGAGAGGGTTGGGGTGAGGGGGCCTCAAAGCCCTCGATAGTCCGTAACCCCGAATCGCTTCGCGATCCGACCTCTCCCTATGGGAGAGGTGAAGCCGAGCACGCCGCAGCGCCCGTGCAAAATTTGCGGAGTGCGCAATGACCGCCATCGCCGTCACCATCGCGGGCTCGGATTCGAGCGGCGGCGCCGGCATTCAGGCCGACCTGAAGACATTTTCGGCGCTGGATGTCTATGGCGCTTCGGTCATCACCGCACTCACGGCGCAGAACACAAAAGGTGTGACCCAGATCCATGACGTGCCGCCGGACTTCATCACGGCGCAGATCGACGCGGTGTTTTCCGACCTTGCGGTCAATGCCGTGAAGATCGGCATGCTGTCGGTGCCGGCCGCGATCGCGGCGGTCGTGGCCGGGCTGGATCGCTGGAAGCAGACGCTGGTGGTGCTCGATCCCGTGATGGTGGCGAGCTCCGGCGACCGGCTGCTGGCGCCCGCCGCCATCGAGATCCTCAAGCGCGAGCTCATCCCGCGTGCGCTCGTCATCACGCCGAACCTGCCCGAAGCCGCCGCGTTGCTCGATGCGCCGATTGCCACAACTGAAGGCGAAATGCGCGCGCAGGCCGAGCAACTGCTCGCGCTCGGCACCAAGGCGGTGCTGATCAAGGGCGGACATGCGAGCGGCAGCGAGGCCGTCGATCTTTTGGTGTCGCGCGAGGCGGTCGCGCGGCTCACGGCCGAACGCCACGATACCAAAAACACGCACGGCACCGGCTGTACCTTATCGGCCGCGATCGCGGCCGGGCTCGCCAGGGGCCAGCGGCTCGGCGAGGCGGTGTCGGATGCCAAGCAGTACGTCACTGAAGCAATCGGCTGCGCCGATGAGCTTGCGGTCGGGCACGGGCATGGCCCGGTGCATCACTTTCATGCCTGGTGGTAGGAGGCGCTCATGACGACACGCCGCAATCTGGTGCGCACCGGTGCCGCCGGCGCGCTCGCAACGCTGGCCGCGCCATCGGTCGCGCATGCGCAGACCAGGCGCTGGCGCATGGTGACGTCATGGCCGAAGCGTCTGCCCGGCCCCGGCCTGTCGGCGGAGCGCGTCGCCGAGCGCATCGCCGCGATGTCTGGCGGGCGCCTGCAGATCAGCGTATCGGCCGCGGGCGAAGTGGTGCCGGCGTTCGAGGTGCTGGATGCGGTCGGCGGCGGCGTCGCCGAGATCGGGCATACGGCCTCGTTCTTCTGGCAGGGCAAGCAGCCGGCTGCGGCCTTTTACACCACCGTGCCGTTCGGGCTGACACCGAACGAGCATGTCGCCTGGGTCGAGGCCGGCGGCGGACAGGCGCTGTGGGACGAGCTCTATCGGCCGTTCGGCGTAAAACCGTTCATGGGCGGCAACACCGGCGTCTGCATGGGAGGCTGGTTCCGCCGCGAGGTGAAGACGCTCGACGACGTGAAGGGCCTGAAGATCCGCTCGCTCGGTCTCGGCGGCGAGGTTTATCGCCGGCTTGGAGCGACGCCGCAGACGACGCCGCCGGGCGAGATCCTCACCAGCCTGCAATCCGGCGTGCTCGATGCGGCCGAATTCGTCGGCCCCGGCTCCGACATCGCGCTCGGCCTCTATCGCGTCGCGCCGAATTATTACGGCCCGGGTTTCAACAAGCCGAACGGCACCGGCGAATGCATCGTGTCGCTCAAGGCCTGGGAGGCGCTCGACGCCGACCTCAAAGCCATCATCACGCATGCCTGCGCGACGGAAGCAAGCTTCGCGCTCTCCGAGATGGAGCGGCTCAATGCCGAGGCACTCGCGGCGCTGATCGAGAAACATAACGTGCAGCTGCGCGGCTTCCCGGCCGAGGTCGTGGCCGCGGCGCGCAAGGTGTCGGTCGACGTGCTCGCCGATTTGGCGGCGCGAAGCGACATGGCCCGCAAGGTGCACGACAGCTACGCGGCGTTCCGCGATCGCACGGCGGCCTGGTCGCGCGTGTCGATCAAGGGCGTGCTGGAGGCGCGGGAGGGGTGAGAAACCCTCGCCCCGCTCTTGCGAGGAGAGGGTGGCGAGCGAAGCGAGCCGGGTGAGGGGCTGCTACCAAATTGCGCAGGATCCGGACGAGCGGGATTCGGCCTCTTGGAGTCCTGCAAATCGCATTGCGCGTGCGGCCAATCGTAACCCGCTATTCACCTTGAACGTCGTCAAGCTTCGCTAACCATCGAGCCGCTTCACCAATCGTTTGCTGTGTCTGTTTCCGCTCTCTTCAGCGGGAGAGGGCAAAAGTCGCCTCAACAAATTGACCAGCACAAGGGGCGTGCGATGTACTACGAAGACGAAGAACCGGGCTTTCTTGGCCGCGTGTGGCTGTGCCTCTGGCACTACTGGAACGACTGAGCGCGAAACAAGAAAGTCTCGCGGCGTCTTTCAGTCGTGCCGCGCGTCAAACGGCCCTAACGCTTTGTTGCCAGAGCGTCATCACGCCCGCAGCAAAGCCCGTGCCCAGGCCGCGAAGCATGCAGCCAAGCCCACTCAGCAATTCCACGGATAGACTCGATCAAACGGTGCGTCGCATCCTTGGCGCGCCGGTGGGAATGAGTCGTTCAAGTCAAATCGATCGGACTTGCCGTGAACCTTTGCGCTTTCCTGTCGGCGAAACTCGCCTGCGGCCTGCCTGTGTGTTGCCGTCGATCGCGAAG
>JBBWZU010000165.1:0-4229 GCA_039649225.1 Hyphomicrobiales bacterium
AGCGTCGTCTTCTGGTCGAGCGGATCGTCGAGCACGTATTGCCGGGTCAGATCCGCAAAACCGTCGACGAATTTGTCATACACGTCCGCATGCACGTAGACGCGCTCGATGCCGCAGCAGCATTGTCCCGAGTTGAAATAGGCGCCGTCGACGATGTTCTCGACCGCGTGCTTCAGGTCGACATCGGGGCGCACATAGGCCGGGTCCTTGCCGCCGAGCTCGAGCCCAACGCCCGCGAAGGTGCCAGCGGCGGCGCGCTCGATCGCCTTGCCGGCCGCCACCGAACCGGTGAAGCAGACTTGGTCGACCGCGCCTGAGGCGATCAGCTTGCTGGTGTCGTCATGCGACAGCGTCAGCGTACGGAACAATCCCTTTGGCAAGCCGGCCTGGTCCATCGCGCGTTGAAAGCGATCGCCGACCAGCAGCGTCTGCGCGGCGTGCTTGAGCAGCACCGCATTGCCGGCCATCAGCGCCGGGACCACAGAATTGACCGCCGTCAGATAGGGATAGTTCCACGGCGCCACCGTGAGCGCGATACCGACCGGTTCGCGCGCGATGTAGCGTTTAAAGCCCGCCTTCGGCTCCGGAACGATCGGCGCCAAGGCCGTCCCGGCCAGCGCGATCATGGCGCGCGCGCGTTCCTCGAAGCCGCCGAGCTCGCCGGCGCCATAGCGCACTGGGCGGCCCATCTGCCAGGCGAGCTCGGGGGCGACCTCCTGGCGCATCGCCAGCATGGCATCGACGGCCTTAGAGAGGATTTTCCCGCGCTCCGCGACGGCCAGGCGCTTCCATTCGGCTTGCGCCTTGCGGGCGGCCACGACCGCCGCTTCGATCTCGGCGGCCGTGGATGCGGCGCGCCGCACGACCTCGCGGCCGTCGACGGGGGAGATGCAGACGATATCGGGCATGGCTTCCTTCTGTCATTCCGAGGCGCGAGCAACGCTCGCGAGCCCGGAATCCATAAACACGGGACAAGCAGTATGCGAAGGCTGCGGCATAATCGAGAGGATTGTGGTTATGGATTCCGGGCTCCCGCGCTATGCGAGGTCCCCGGAATGACGGCGTTGAGGCATCAGTACCTCTCGAAGCCGCGCATCAGCTCCCAGTCGGTGATGCGGCGGTCGTATTCGAACTGCTCCCATTTGGCGGTGTGGACGTAGTGATCGACCACCGCGTCGCCCAACGTCGCGCGCAGCATCTTGGATTTGTCGAGCGACACCGTCGCATCGCGCAGGGTCTTCGGCACCTCGGGGAGCGCCTTGCCGAAATAGGCGTCGCCCGAGAACGGCGCATCGAGCGTCAGCTTCTCCTCGATACCGGCGATTCCGGCCGCGATCAAAGCCGCAAACGCCAGATACGGATTGAGGTCCGCGCCGCCGATGCGGCATTCGATGCGGATGCCCTTGCCGCCCTCGCCGCACAGCCGGAAACCCGCGGTGCGATTGTCCCTGCTCCACACTGCCTTGGTCGGCGCGAAGGTGCCGACCTGGAAGCGCTTGTAGGAGTTGATATAGGGCGCGAGAAAATACGTGATCTCGCTGGCGTATTTCAGTTGCCCCGCCACGTAGGAGCGCATCAGCGGCGACATCGTGAATTCGGCCTTGGCGTCGAAGAACAGCGGCGTCTTGCCGGCCGCGTCCCACAACGACGTGTGCACATGCGATGACGAGCCGGCAAGATCGTAACGCCACTTCGACATGAAGGTGACGGCCTTGCCCTGCCCAAAGGCGATCTCCTTCACGCTGTTCTTCAGGATCGCGTGGTTGTCCGCCATGTCGAGCGCGTCGGAATAGCGGACGTTGATTTCCTCCTGTCCCGGCCCCCACTCGCCTTTCGAGTTCTCCACCGGAATGCCCGCGCCCTGCAGCCCCTTGCGGATGGCGCGCATCACGCCCTCCTCCTTGGTGGTCTGCAGGATGTGATAGTCCTCGATGTAGTAGCCGGCGGTCTTCGGCTCGTGATAGCGCTTGGCGTGGATCGCCTCGTAGCTCTCGTCGAACAGATAGAATTCCAGCTCGGAGGCGCAGTAGGCGCGCATCTTCATCTTCTCCAAGCGCGCGACCTGGCGCTTGAGCATGGCGCGCGGCGAATGCGGCACGTCCTCATGATGATGATCGAGTACGTCGGCGAGCACCAGCGCGGTGCCGTCGAGCCACGGCAGGCGGCGCAGCGTCGTCATGTCGGGCTTCATGACGAAATCGCCATAGCCCTTGTCCCAGCTCGCCGCCGCGTAGCCCGGCACCGGCTCCATGTCGATGTCGTCGGCGAGCAGATAGTCGCAGCCGTGCGTTTCCTCGTAGGCGCCGTCGCAGAAGAACTCCGCCTGGAAGCGCTTGCCGATCAGGCGGCCCTGCATGTCGACGATCGCGACGATGACGGTATCGATACTGCCGGCGTCGACGGCCTTCTTGAGGTCACTGAAACTCAGATTGCCCGGCATGCGTCGCTCCCCGAATCCGATGAAATGCTTCTAACATTCTTTTCCATGAATACGCTCAGCGGGTCCGGCGCGTAGTCTCCGAACGGCTCGCATTCGGCAAATCCCGCCCGCCGGTACAGCGCAAGCGCGTCCTTGTTGTGAATTCCGGTCTCAAGCCGCAGCAACGGCAATTGCGCGGTCACCGCCGCATCCTCCAGCCGCGAGAGCATGCGCGCGCCGAGACGCTTGCCGCGCTGTTCGGGCATCACGAACATGCGCTTCACCTCGCCCCAGCCGCGCGGATCATTGAGGATCGCGCCGCAGCCGACCGCCGCGCCCGCGCACCGCGCGACCAAAAACGTCACCGCCGGATCGAGCAGCGCCGCGATATCGAGCAGATGGGTGCTCTCGGGCGGATAGAGATCGACCATCAGTTTATCGATCGCCGCGATCAGCGGCATGACGTCCGGCTGGTCCGGCCGCTCCTTGGCGATGGTGACGCCGCGCACGCTCACGGCCGCCCCGCCGCCACGCTTGCAATCGCCGCATCGATGATATCGAGCGCCCGGCTCATTTCCGCCTCCGTGACGGTCAGCGGCGGCGTAAGGGTCAGCACATTGCCGAATGTCGTCTTGAACGACAGTCCCTGATCGAGGCAACGATACATCACGGCCTCGGCGGCATCTTTGGCCGGCGCCTTGCTGGTCCGCGACGTCACCAGCTCGATACCGAGCAGGAAGCCAAGTCCGCGCACGTCGCCGATCAGCGCATGTTTCGACTTCATGTCGTAGAGCCGCGCGAGCGCGAAGCCGCCGACCTTGGCGGCATTTTCGACCAGGTTCTCGTCCTCGATGATCTCGATGGTGGTGAGCGCGGCGCGCGTCGTCACCGGGTTTTTCTCGTGCGTGTAATGGCCGAAGGCAAGCGCCGCCCCGACGTCGAGCTCGGGCCGCGTGATCACCGCGGCGATCGGCAGGATGCCGCCGCCGAGCGCCTTGCCGAGCACCATCAGGTCCGGCACCACGCCGTCATGCTGCGAGGCGAACATCTTGCCGGTCTTGCCGAGGCCGGTCGGGATTTCGTCGAAGATCAACAGCGTGCCGTGGCGATCGCAGGCCTGCCGCACCCGGCGCCAGAAACCGGGCGGCGGAATGTGCGGCACCGCGCGCATCGGCTCGGCGATAAAGGCCGCGATGTCGCCTTCACGCTCGAGCACATATTCGATCATGCGCGCGCAGGCATCCGCGCTCGCCCCGATGGTCGAGGTGCCATAGGGACAGCGGTAGGCCGCATAGGGTGCGACGTGCTCGGCGCCGGGCATCAGCGGGCCGACGCCGCCGGAGCGGAACAGCGCCTCGCCGCCGACCGCGGAGGCGCCGAAGCCCGCGCCATGGAAGGCGTCCCAAAATGAAAGAGTCTTGTAGCGGCCGGTCGCCGTGCGGGCGATCTTGATCGCGACTTCCACCGCATCCGAGCCGCCGGTGGTGAACAGCACCTTGGAGAGATTGCCCGGCGCGATCTCGGCCAGCTTGGCGGCAAGCGCGACCGCCGGTCCGCAGGTATAGCGGCGCGGCGCGAACGGCAGCGCGTCCATCTGCTGCGCGATCGCGCGCTTGAGGCGCGGATGGCCGTAGCCGATGTGGTGCACGTTGTTGCCGTGGAAATCCATATAACGGCGTCCGGCGGTATCCTCGATCCAGACGCCTTCGGCCTTGGCGACGGCATTGAGGCAGGGCGTGGAGACCGACTGGCGCAGGAAATACTTCTCGTCCTCGGCCAGCAGCGTGCGCGCCTCCGGGTCGAGATTCTT
>JBBWZU010000176.1:0-4070 GCA_039649225.1 Hyphomicrobiales bacterium
AGGTCGAGAATTTCCGCCTGCAGCGCGATGGTCTCGAGCAGCTTCTCGAGATTGAGCTTCTTGGTCGCCGACACCTCGACGTCGAGCACGTCGCCGCCGAGCGACTCGACCTGCACTTCGTACTGCAACAGCTCGGTGCGCACGCGCTCCGGCTTGGCGTCGGTCTTGTCGATCTTGTTGATCGCGACGATCATCGGCACCTTCGCGGCCTTGGCGTGGTTGATCGCCTCGACCGTCTGCGGCATCACGCCGTCATCGGCCGCGACCACCAGGATCACCAGATCCGTCACCTTGGCGCCGCGCGCGCGCATCGCCGTGAAGGCGGCATGGCCGGGCGTATCGATGAAGGTGATCTTGCCGCCCTTCGGCGAGGTCACCTGATAGGCGCCGATATGCTGGGTAATGCCGCCGTGCTCGCCGCTGACCACATTGGTTTCGCGGATGGCATCGAGCAGCGAGGTCTTGCCGTGATCGACGTGGCCCATGATGGTCACGACCGGCGGACGCGGCAGCAGCGCCGCCGGATCGTCGGCGGCATCGAACAGGCCCTCTTCCACGTCCGACTCGGCGACGCGGCGCACCGTGTGGCCGAGTTCCTCGGCGAGGAGCTGCGCCGTATCGGCGTCGATCGTATCGGTGATCTTCGCCATGTGACCCTGCTTCATCATCAGCTTGATGACGTCGACGCCGCGCTCCGACATGCGGTTCGCGAGCTCCTGGATCGTGATGGTCTCCGGGATGGTGACTTCGCGCGAGAGCTTCTCCTTGTTCTGGTCGTCGCGATGGCCGGTCATGCGCTGCGTGCGGCGGCGGAACGAGGCGACCGAACGCTCGCGCACTTCATCGGCGGTCAGCGCGGTGACGAGCGTGAGGCGGCCGCGCTGCTTCGGCGCGCCGGCGCGCGGCGCCTTCGGGGCTGCGGCCGGACGTACGGGCGCACCACCGACGCCGCGGCGGGCCGGACGGCGATCGTCATCCTCGGCTTCCGGGGTCAGCGTGCGCGAGACCGGCGTCGCAGCCGTGATGGTCTTGGCCTTGGCGGCTTCTTCCTCGCCACCGAAGCGCTTCTTGGCGACTTCGTCGGCCTTGCGCTTGGTCTCTTCGTCGTGACGGCGGCGCTCGTCCTCGCTGCGCTTGCGCGATTCCGCCGCCTCGCGCTCGGTGCGCTCGATCGTGTCACGCTCGGCGCGGATCTTGGCTTCTTCCTCGGCAATTTTGCGCTCTTCGGCTTCGCGGACCTTCGCATCGCCGAGCGCATGGGCGCGGCGGTCCTGCTCTTCCTTGGTCAGCGTGCGCAGCACGACGCCCGAGGGCTTCGGCGCGGCAACCGGTGCTGCCGCGGCCGGCTTGGGAGCCGCCGCGGGCGCGGCCGACGCGCCGCGCGGCGCGACGCCGCCGCGGCGGACGGTGGCACCGCGGTCGGCGGCCGGCGCTGCCGGTGCAGGCGTAGTGGGCGCTGCCTCCGCTGGCTTGGCTTCGCCCGGCCGTTCGATGCGGCGCTTGACCTTCTCGACCACGACCGCCTTGGAGCGGCCATGGCTGAAGCTCTGACGCACCACGCCTGTTTCGGAGCGCGGCTTGAGCGTCAGCGTCTTGGTCGGCGTAACGCTCAACTTGTCGCCGGGAGTTTTGGTATCAGTCGTCATTCAATCCAATCCTGAACCTACGAACCTGTCACACAGTCGAAAGCCTGATCGCGGAACTCTAGCGGCGCGCTGTCTCGCGACCGTCCGGATCGCTCATCCGGAAGCGTTCGAGATTCTGGCAGCGCGCAAGGAACCCGTTGCTCGCTGGGCCGGCGAGCAGGGCAGCATGTACCACATTTGACCGCCCCAATGCCAAATCCAATTGCGGCGACGTAAACGTCGTGATTGTCGGGACTTTGCCCGGATTTTCATCGGTTTCGCGCCGGGCCGCGGCCGCCGCGATCTTGCGGGCGCCGTCCGGCGAACCATCCGACGCCGTCAGGATCGCCACCACCGGGCCGGAGGCGACCGCCGCCTCGGTCTTGGAAAATCCGATCGCCACCCGGGAGGCCTTGTGGACCATGGCCAGGGCGTCCAGCGCGGCGTTCTCCAGCAGGCGGTCGACGAGGGCGCCGAGCTCGGGCGCGGCTTTCACGTCGCGTTTGAAGCTGCGCGCGAAAACCTTGCGCCGCACGGCCTCCTCGACGACGGCGCGCCGCGCCGTCACCCAGGCACCGCGGCCGGGAAGGCGGCGCTTGAGGTCCGGAACGATCGAGCCGTCAGGCCCGACCACAAAGCGGATCAGGTCATCGACGGATAAGACGGCGCGCGTGACGACGCACAGCCGCTCGGTCGCGCCTTTGCCCGGGTTTCGGCCTTGGCGTGGTCCCGCGTCGGTATCGTCGTTGTCGGCAAGCGCCAGCATCGGTTCCTTTTGATCTCCGCCCTCATTGGGCGGGCTCGGCCGCCTCGGCGGCCTCCTCGGTGGCGGGGGGCGCCAGGTCGGCCTCGGTGATCCAGCCGGCCTTCAGGCGGGCCTGCATGATCATCGCCTCGCATTCCTCGCGCGACAGTTCCAGACCATCGAGGAAGCCGGCCTCGTGCTTGGTCTCGCCATCCTTACGCTCGGTCCAGCCGGCCAGATCGTCGGTGGCGCAGCCGGCCAGATCGTCGACGGTCTTGACGCCGTTTTCCCCGAGCTTGACCAAGATCGCCGTGGTCACGCCCGGAATCTCCTTCAGGGCGTCCTCGACGCCGAGCTCGAGGCGCTTGGCATCGAGCTCTTCCTCGATCTGGCCGAGATAGTCGCGCGCTCTCGTCTGCAGCTCGTTCGCCGTGTCCTCGTCGAAGCCTTCGATTCCGGCGATTTCCTTGACCTCGACGAAGGCCAGTTCCTCGACCGACGTGAAGCCCTCGGAGGCGAGCAGCTGCCCGACCACCTCGTCGACATTGAGCGCGTCCATGAAGATCTTGGTGCGCTTCTCGAACTCGGCCTGCCGGCGCTCGGATTCTTCCTGCTCGGTCAGGATGTCGATGTCCCAGCCGGTCAGCTGCGAGGCAAGGCGCACGTTCTGGCCGCGGCGTCCGATCGCGAGCGACAGCTGCTGATCCGGCACCACGACCTCGATCCGCTCGCGGTCCTCGTCGAGCACCACCTTGGCGACTTCGGCCGGTGCGAGCGCATTGACCACGAAGGTCGCGATGTCCTGCGACCACGGGATGATGTCGATCTTCTCGCCTTGCAGCTCGTTCACCACGGCCTGCACGCGCGAGCCGCGCATGCCGACGCAGGCGCCGACCGGATCGACCGAGGAATCGCGCGAGATCACGGCGATCTTGGCACGCGAGCCCGGATCGCGGGCCACCGCCTTCACCTCGACGATGCCGTCATAGATTTCCGGCACCTCCTGGGCGAACAGCTTGGCCATGAACTGCGGATGCGTGCGGGAGAGGAAGATCTGCGGCCCGCGCGCCTCGCGCCGCACGTCATAGATGAACGCGCGGATGCGGTCGCCGTTGCGCATGGTCTCGCGCGGCAGCATCTCGTCGCGCCGCACGATCGCCTCGCCGCGGCCGAGATCGACCACCACGTTGCCGTATTCGACGCGCTTCACGACGCCGTTGACGATGTCGCCGATGCGATCTTTGTATTCGTCGTATTGCCGGTCGCGCTCGGCCTCGCGCACTTTCTGCACGATCACCTGCTTGGCCGACTGCGCGGCGATGCGGCCATATTCGAGCGGCGGCAACGTATCCGCGATGGTGTCGCCGATCTGCGCCGCCGGATGACGCTGACGCGCTTCCTGCAGGCTGATCTGGTTGGACGAGTTCTCCACCGTTTCGGCGACCAGCATGTGGCGCGCCAGGCGCAGCTCGCCGGTCTTCGGATCGATCTCGGCGTGCACCTCGGTCTCGCTGCCATAGCGCGAGCGCGCCGCCTTGGCGATCGCATCCTCCATGGCGGTGATGACGATACGGCGGTCGATCGACTTCTCGCGGGCAACCGCGTCGGCGATCTGCAGCAGCTCAAGCCGGTTGGCGCTGACGGCCATGGGTCATTCTCCTTCGTTCTCGCTCGCGTGCAGCTGTTTGGCGTGCGAACGG
>JBBWZU010000183.1:0-8846 GCA_039649225.1 Hyphomicrobiales bacterium
GCCGCGTGTGGCTCGACGCGAAGGAATACGCCGTCGAGATCACCGACGAGGGCGCCACGCTGCACCTCGGCGATGGCGTCGTAGCGCTGGTTCCGGAAGACGGCGCGTCTTCGCTCACGGTGCGCTATCGCGCCGGCGCGGGCCGTCGCCCGGATGGTGACCTGGTCGCCTTGCAGTCGGTCTGGAAACCGGGCGAGCCGGTCTGGTTCGGCACGGTCAATGGCACGCCGGTGGCGGTGCAAGTTCGCCCGATCGCGACCGGTTTTCAGTTGTCGTGGCGCGGCACCTTTGCGCGGACGCAGGTCTATACGGCGCCGGAGGCCGACTATGCGCGGCTGATGCCGGTCAAGGTCGCGGCCGACACCAGCAAGAAACTGCTCTGTCCGATGCCCGGCCTGGTCAAATCGATCGCGGTTGCTGAGGGGCAAGAGGTCAAGGCCGGCGAGACGCTTGCGGTGGTCGAGGCGATGAAAATGGAGAACGTGCTGCGTGCGGAACGCGACGGCACGGTGAGGAAAGTCTACGCCGCGCCGGGCGACAGCCTGGCGGTCGATGCGGTCATTCTGGAGTTTGCCTAGTTCCAAAGCTGGCGGAACCGTCACCTGCCTGAAACGTTCCCCCGTCCGGTGCTGGAGACCGGACATGAACATTCATCACAAGTCTGAAACCGCCAAAAAACACGCCCAGCCGCCGCAGACCCAAAAGCGTCAGCCGGGCCGCGAGCGGCCGATGGTGCCGCGTCCGGAGTACAGGCCGAAGTTCCCCGGCGTCGGCAAACTCAAGGACAAGGTCGCGATTATCACCGGCGGCGATAGCGGCATCGGCCGCGCGGTCGCGGTTGCGATGGCGCGCGAAGGCGCGCTGATCTCGATCCTCTATCTCGAGGAACACGAGGACGCACAGGAGACCGTGCGCCTGGTCGAACAGGAGGGCAGCCGCGCGGTCCTGTTCGCAGGCGATGTCGGCGATGAGATGTTCTGCTGGGAATCGGTCGAGCGCACCTATGAGCAGTTCGGCCGCATCGACATTCTGGTCAACAACGCCGCCGAGCAGCACGAGATCGAGGATCCGGCGGAGCTCAAGACCGAGCAACTCGAGCACACGTTCCGCACCAACGTGTTCAGTCAGTTCCATATGACCCGTGCCTGCCTGCAATACATGGAGCGCGGCGCGAGCATCATCAACACCACGTCCATCACCGCTTATCGCGGCCACAAGACGCTGATCGACTATGCGGCAACCAAAGGCGCGATCGTGTCGATGACCCGCTCGCTCTCGCAGGCGCTCGCGGACAAGGAAATTCGCGTGAATGCGGTTGCGCCCGGACCGATCTGGACGCCGCTCATCCCGGCCTCGTTCGACGCCGAGACAGTCGCCGAGCACGGCGAAAGCGCACCGATGAAGCGCGCCGGCCAGCCGAACGAAGTCGCGCCCTGTTACGTGTTCCTGGCGAGCGAAGACGCCTCCTACATCAGCGGGCAGGTGCTGCACCCGAATGGCGGCAGCGTCGTGAACGCCTGAACGGAGACCTGATCAATGGCGCCGAAACCAAAGCCAAAGACAAAGCCAAAGCCGAAGCCAAAGCCGAAAACAAAGTCAGGTGCCGCGCCGCGGACTGCGCCCGATGATGTTTCGATGACCGGCACGCGCCGCTCGGGCCCGGCCAGCGTCGATGGCCGCACCCCCGATCCGGGCAAGGAGCAGGACGCGCGCCTGGAAACGTACGAGCAGGAGGTCGAGCGCGCCTCGGTCGAAAGCCTCGCCGAGCACCCGGAAGGCTCAGCATCGCCGCTGGAACGGCTCGTCGATGCCGAGGCCGACAAGGGACGGAAGTAGCGCGGCCGCCGCCGTCCATGCCACTCTCGCGGTATGGATTTGCTCAGGTCATGACGCTCTATTTTGCCTACGGCGCCAACATGGAGCGTGTCGCCATGCGGGTTCGTTGTTCCGCCGCGGTGGCGCTCGGCCCCGCGCTGCTCCGCGGCTGGCGTTACGTGATCGCATTCGGCTACGGCTCGCTTGCGCGCGCCCCGGGTGCGGAGGTTTTTGGCGTGCTCTGGCGGCTGACGCCACGCGATCTTGCGGCGTTGAACATTTTCGAAAGCCTCGACAGCGGGCTCTATCGCCGCGCTGCGCTGACGGTTGAGCTGAACGGTCGCCGTACACGCGCGCTGGTCTATGTCGGACGGCGCGGCGGCCGGCCACGGCCGATGCCGGGCTATCAGGAGCGCGTCGTGGCGGCCGCCTGCGAGTGGCAACTGCCGGAGAGCTATATCGCGGCGTTGCGGCGCCTTGCGCCTACGTACCGCGGCGCGCGTCCGGCCGAGACCGGGGAGATTACATGAACGTTCGGCATGTCGTGATTCATGGACGCGTCCAGGGCGTCGGCTACCGCGCCTTCGTCGAGGATCAGGCGCTGCGGCTCGATCTGGAGGGCTGGGTGCGCAATCGGCGCGAAGGCGCAGTCGAGGCTGTATTTGCCGGAACCGAGGAGGCGGTGGCGGCGGCGATCGAGGCCTGCCATCGCGGGCCGCGGGCTGCGCGGGTCGATGCCGTGGAGGCTCAGGAGGGGAGTTCCGCGCTTGTACGCGAACGCCGTCCCGGGGAGCGCTTTTCCGTGCTACCCACGGCGTAATGAAGCACGTCATTTTCACCGGACTGGGGGTCGCGGCGCTCGTGCTCGCCGCGATCACGCTTGGCCGCGATTCCCCGGTGCGGCTCGCCGAGAACGCGCCATCGGCCGCGGCCGAGGACGCATCGATTCATGGCTATGGCGACGGCGACAAGACCTGCCAGGAATGGACCGACAACTGCCGCACCTGTAGCCGTCCGGAAAACGGCGAATTGTTCTGCTCGAACATGCCGATCGCCTGCCTGCCGGCGGCGATCAGCTGCGCACGGCGCGCCGAGCCGGCGAAATAGCTAGGCTTCGGCCACCGCAATCGCTTCCGTCGTCCCAAACAACCCCTCGAACTCCCGCCGCAGCGCCATGTCGACCTCCGGCATGCTCACGAGATGTCCGAGGTCGGTCAGGCTGGTGACGCCGAAGCGCGTGTCGGCGACGCCGCAGGGCACGATGCCGGCAAAATGGCTCAGGTCCGGATCGACGTTGAGCGAGATGCCGTGCAGGCTCACCCAGCGCTTCAGGCGGATGCCGATCGCGGCGATCTTGTCCTCGTGACCGATGCCGCGCTCCGGCCGCGCTACCCAGACGCCGACCCGATCCTCGCGCCGCTCGCCGCGCACGTTGAACGCCGCAAGGGTGCGAATCAGCCACTCCTCCAGGGTCGCGACGAAGCGGCGCACATCGGGGGCGCGACGCTTGAGGTCGATCATCACATAGGCGACCCGCTGGCCCGGCCCGTGATAGGTGAACTGCCCGCCGCGCCCGGTCGCATGCACGGGAAATCGCGCCTCGATCAGATCCTCGGCCCTGGCGCTGGTACCGGAGGTATAGAGCGGCGGGTGCTCGAGCAGCCAGACCAACTCGGTAGCGCGCCCTTCCGCGATTGCCGCCACCCGCTGTTCCATTGCCGTCAGGGCGGATTCATAAGGCACCAAGGCATCGCTCACGCGCCATTCCGCCGCCGGCAGGCCGGCGGTTTTCAGGGTTTTCAGGTCGAAAGCGAGGCCGTCACGGACGTTAACCACTGGGTAACCATACTCTGGTGAGTTGAGGGTCTTGGGGCTTCAGGGGCAGGATCTTCAGGGGTAGGACCTTCAGGGCACTCCCTTGCTCCACTACAGGGATTTGTGACACGTGGCGACGATCGACAAGGTTTCGCTCGACATCGCCGTGGTGCTCGGGTCGACCTATATGCCGGTGCACCAGGCCTTGCGCCTGGGCCGCGGCGCGATCATCGAGCTCGATGCCTCCGAAGAGGACGAGGTGCAGATTTTCGTCAACAACTTCCTGGTGGCCAAGGGCACCGTGGTGGTGAACGGCAACCGCATCGCGATCGAGATCAAGGAAATGCTGCCACGCGCCGCGGACAAGCGCAGCTGACCCGGGAAAGCCCGTTCGGCACCTGGCCGCGAGGGGAGCCGGTTGCTGCCGGCAAAACCGCACCCGCCTTGCGAAAAACGCTGGATTTTCACACTCCTTAGCCTGCCGAACCGGCCGAAGACGCAACCCTTGTCCATTCGCAACTGATTTGTTACATGCGCGTCGCCCTAGGCCGGCGCGCTTGCCGGCAATCCAGAATCGCGGCCGTGGCGGAATTGGTAGACGCACTAGCTTGAGGTGCTAGCGGGGCAACTCGTGGAGGTTCGAGTCCTCTCGGCCGCACCATCCATTTTTCCGAATGGATGAAATCTCTCGATGATCCGACCTGATTCCCGCACCTTACCCATAGGTGCGGGAAATCGGTCGTTCCGATCGGGTATTCGCGATCCGCGTCAGCTCATATCGGGACCGTCCGGCTAAATGCCGCCGAACCAGTTGAAGCCGCGGTCCTCCCAGTAGCCGCCCGGATAGGTGTTGGTCACCTCGATCGCGGTGATCCATTTCGGGTTCTTGTAGCCGAGCTTGGTCGCGGTGCGCAGCCGCAACGGGAAGCCGAACGGATCTCCGATCGGCTCCCTGGCGTATTTCGTGGCCAGGATCGTTTGCGGATGCAGCGCCGTCGCCATGTCGATGCTGCCGTGATAGGTGTCCGCGCATTTGAAGGCGACGTATTTGGCGCTGAGATCGGCGCCGATGCGCTGCAGGAAGTAGCGCAGGTTCACGCCGGACCATTGCCCGATATAGTCCCATCCCTCGACGCAGATGTGTTTGATGATCCACTCCTCCTCGGGCAGTTCGTAGATCTGCCGCGCGGTCCAGGGGCGCTTGTCCTGGATCAGGCCTGCAAGCTCCAGCTTCCAGGTCGTGCCGTCGACCGGAGCCACATCCTTCATGTCGTAATAGGCGTTGTAGCGCGGCGGCTTGAGGACCTGCGATTCTTTATAAGTCGGCGCCAGATGGTTCGGCCGGAACATCAGCTGCTGAACCCGGTCGTTGAAGCTCGACACGGTGCGCAGCACCGACTGGACCGGACCCGTATTGGTGATCTCGGTGCATCCGGTCAGCATCGTCAGCGCGCCGAGGCTCATCGCGCCGCGTACGATCTTGCGGCGATCGATCTCGGCGATCACCTCTTTGGTGCTTTCGACCAGGCGTTTGTCGACGCCGCCTGCGGGACGGAAGATCGATGGTGACGGGGTCTTGATAGCCATCACGCCCTCCTTCAATGCGTTTTGTGCATGGTGCCGGCAGCGCCGCCCGGCGGATCGTCGACCTTCGGTCCGCCGCTGATCATCGCGCCGATCGTTTTGGGCACCAGCAGCGCGAGCGCGACATGGACAATCAGAAATCCGACGATCAGCGTCATGCCGATGAAGTGCACGATCCGCGCGCCCTGAAAATCGTAAAATAGTGTTGCCAGCTCGGACAGCTGAATCGGCTTCCACACGACAAGTCCTGACAGCACCTGCACGACAATGATGGCAATGACGCCGACATAGAGCAGTTTTTGCACCGCGTTGTAGTGCGTGATGTCGTCATGCGCGAGATTGAAGCGCAAGGCATCGCGCACATTCGAGATGATTTCGCTCGGCCAGATCGGAAACAGCTTGCGGCGGAAGCGGCCGGTGGAAATCCCGTAGCCGAGATAGAACAGGCCGTTGAGCATCAACAGCCACATGGCGAAGAAGTGCCACTGCAGCGCGCCTTCCGGCCCGCCGCCGATGATCGCCCATTGGGGAAAATACAGCCAGCCGAGCAACGGGTCATCGTTGTAGATCTTCCAGCCGCTGCCGATCATGATGATCATCGCCAGTGCATTGATCCAATGCATGATGCGCAACGCCAACGGATGCAGCTTGCCAGGACGGCGATCAGTCGTGTCGATCGTTATGTCAGCCATGCCCTATACTCGCCCTCGGAATTTGTTGCGTCACTACGGCGCAAATCGCGTGTCACAGGCAACACACGACCTCGTGTGTAAAACCAGAGGATTAAGCGCGAGGTTGCGATCATCGATTGCCCAAGGCCTCGCCGGCATTGCGGTATTGATCGCGGTTGTGATCGTGATGGTCGCGGCGCAGCAGATCATTCTCGCCGCCGCGCCGCAAGGCGCAGCGGCGACACCACACTCGGCTACAGCAGGTGATGCGTACGCCGGAGGGGAAAATCCTGCGTCTTTGCCGCGTCGGCCCTTCAATGCCGCCGCAAGCTTGAGCGCCTGATCCGATAGCTCGGACGGCTCGGCCTTGACGCTGGCGGGCGGCTTCATGGCGACACTCTCGTGGCGCGGTATCACATGCACATGCAGGTGGAACACCACCTGACCGCCGGCGCTCTCGTTGAACTGCTGGATCGTGATGCCGTCCGCCACGAACACCTTCATGCTCGCTTTGGCGATCTTCTGCGCGACCTGCATCACATGGGCCAGATCGGCCGGATCGACATCGAGCAGGTTGCGCGCCGGGACTTTCGGCAGCACCAGCGTGTGGCCCGGTGCGCGCGGCATGATGTCGAGGAGGGCGAGCGCCTTGTCGTCCTCGTACACTTTGTGACAAGGCAGCTCGCCGCGCAGGATCTTCGCGAAGATGTTGTTTTGATCATAGCTCGGCATCGCGGTCGCCCTTTGGTGCGAGACTCAGTTCTGCTCGAATACCAAATCCTTGCGGAATGGTCCCATGGCGGCAAGCTCGCTTCCGGCCGCTTCCACATAGGCCCGCTCGCGCTTGAGGTAATCGGCGATCGCCCGGCGCAGCGCCGGATCGGCGATGTAATGCGCCGAATGGGTCGTCACCGGCATGTAGCCGCGCGCCAGCTTGTGTTCGCCCTGGGCTCCGGCCTCGACCCGGCGCAATCCGTGTTGGATCGCGTAATCGATGGCTTGATAGTAGCAAAGCTCGAAGTGCAGGAACGGGTGGTGCTCGATCGCGCCCCAGTGGCGGCCGTAGAGCGTGTCCGAACCGATGAAGTTGATCGCGCCCGCGATCGTGCGGCCTGCGCGTTTGGCCATCACCAGCAGGATGCGGTCGCGCATGGTCTCGCCGATCAGCGAATAGAACTGGCGCGTCAGATACGGCCGCCCCCATTTACGCGAGCCGGTGTCCATGTAGAACGCAAAGAACGTGTCCCACACGCTTTCGGTCAGATCGGAGCCGGTGAGCCACTCGACCGTGATGCCGGGCTCGATCGCGCCCTGGCGTTCGCGCCTGATCGCTTTTCGTTTTCGCGCCGCGAGCGCGCCGAGGAAATCCTCGAACGTCGCGTAGCCGCCATTGTCCCAATGGAACTGCTGGTCGGTGCGCGGCAGATAGCCCTGCGCGCAAAGCAGCTTCCATTCGTCCTCCGGCGCGAAGGTCACGTGCACCGACGAAGCCTCGCGCAGCCGGGCAAGCTCGATCAGCCCCGAGCCAAGTCCGGTGCGGATATCCTCGACGCCTTCGCCCGGCGCGACCAGCAGCCGCCGCCCAGTTGCCGGCGTGAACGGAACCGCGACCTGGACCTTGGGGTAATAATCGCCGCCGGCGCGCTCATAGGCTTCGGCCCAGCCGGCATCGAACACATACTCGCCGCGCGAATGGGACTTGAGGTAGGCCGGCACGACGCCGAGCACCGCGCCGGCTTGCGTCTCGGCAACGAGATGCTGCGGCTGCCAGCCGGTCCGCGCGGTGGCGGAACCCGAGACCTCGAGCGCCGACAGGAAGGCATGTGAGATGAACGGGTTATACGAATATTTTTGACCTTCCGGTCCAGGCAGAACCGGATTGGCGCAAGCATCCCATGCGGCGGCCGGAATGTCGGCGATGGCAGGCACGATGCGGATGCGCAGTTCAGCACTCATATTGGCAATCTAAGGCCTAAAGCCCTCGAAAATCATCTGGTCAGCCCGGCGTTTCGCGCGCGCGCGCTCTGCGTCGGTGCGCACCGTCCAGGCCAGCAGCGGCCGGCCGAACAGATTGCGCGCGATCCACGGGCCGGGGGAGGGCAGGTCGTTCACCTGATAGGCGACGAAATGCGGCCGCGAACGGCGCGCGTGCAGCAGAAACGCGAGCGAGCACTTCTGCTTGTCGGTGAGGCTGCGCCATTCCGAGTCCTTGTAGCTGCGCTCGGCCACGATGCCGCGCGTGAACGCGGGCGCGAGCATCCGCAACGCCGCGATCGGCTCCGGATCGAACGACATCAGGGCGAACGGGCCGGTGTAGGCTTTCAAGACTTCGGCGGCGCGCCGAACCAGACGCGTGTCCCCGTCGAAGCGGCTTTTGAGCTCGATCAGCATCGGCACCCGCTCGCCCACGAAGTTCAGCAACTCACCCAGCGTCATCATCCGGTCCGAGGTTGCCTTGAATGGTACCTCTTTGAGGCCGGCGGCCGTCATGGCGGCAAGCTGGCGCGAACCGAGCGTGAGGCGGCCGAGCGCGAAGTCATGGTGCACCATGGCTTCGCCATCACTGGAAATCTGCAAGTCGGTCTCGATCGCAAAGCCGCCGGTGATCGCGGCGGCAAACGCCGACGCGGTATTCTCGATCACGCCGGCACCGTTATCGTGCAGGCCGCGATGCGCAACAGGTTGCGCCGTAAGCCAATCAGGGCCTGACATATTGCGATTTTTGTTGGCGCATGATCTTTTCCGAAAACCGGTTCCCACTTTTCGGGATCATGCGCTACGAAACCTCGAACATGCCCTCGACCTCGACCGCGGCATCGAGCGGGAGCGACGCGACGCCGATCGTGGTACGGGCATGCCGTCCGCGGTCGCCGAACGCCGTGACCATCAGGTCGGAGGCGCCGTTCATCACCTTCGGGGTTTCGAGGAAATCAGGCGTCGAATTGATGAAACCGCCGAGCC
>JBBWZU010000231.1:0-7582 GCA_039649225.1 Hyphomicrobiales bacterium
CGGTCTCGTAGACCAGTTCGTATTGGCCGTCGGTTTTCGCCTTGCCGACGCGGGTCTTGCTCCAGAGATGATGGTTCTCATGGACGCGCACGTAGCCTTCGGGCGCGCCCTTGAATTCGACACCGGGCGAAGCGGCCGCGATCTTGTCGATGTCGAACGAGCCGGCCTTCTCGGCTGTGAGTTTCCATAGCCACGGCCCGAGATAGGCGGCCTGCGTCACGTCGCCGATCACGGTCTTTTCGCCCCACATCTTCTTGAACGCGGAGACGAATCCCTTGTTGTTCGGGTTGTCGAGCGACTGGAAGTATTTCATGCAGGCGAACGCGCCGGCGATGTTCTCGCCGCCAATGCCGTCGATCTCGTCTTCGGTGACCGAGATCGTCAGCAGCGTCTGCTTGGAAAGATCGATGCCGGCCGCCTTGAGCTGCTTGTAGAAGGCAACATTCGATCCGCCGACGATGATGGCGTAGATCACATCCGGCTTGGTCAGCTTGATCTTGTTGATCACCGAGTTGAACTGGGTGTGGCCGAGCGGGAAATACTCCTCGCCGACGACCTTCAGCTTGAGCTTGTTCTCGATATGCTTGCGGGCGATCTTGTTCGAGGTGCGCGGCCAGATGTAGTCGGAGCCAAGCAGGTAGAAGGTCTTGGCTTTCTTCTCCTTCTCCACCCAGTCGAGGCCGGCGATGATCTGCTGCGTCGCCTCCTGGCCGGTGTAGATGACGTTCTTCGATTGCTCGAGGCCTTCATAGAACGTCGGATAGTAGAGCATGCCGTTGTACTGCTCGAACACCGGCAGCACCGCCTTGCGCGAGGCCGAGGTCCAGCAGCCCATCACGGACGCGCATTTGTCGTTGACGAGCAGCTTCTTGGCCTTCTCGGCGAAGTTCGGCCAGTCGCTGGCGCCGTCCTCCTGGATGAACTTGATCTTGCGGCCGAGCACGCCGCCGGAAGCATTGATCTGTTCGATCGCGAGCTTCTCGGCCTGCACCGACCCGGTTTCCGAGATCGCCATCGTGCCGGTGACCGAGTGCAGGATGCCGACCGTCACTTCGGTGTCGGTGACCGCAAGGCCCGTGGTGTTGACCTTGGCGGTGGGAAATTCCTGCGCGAGCGCCCTCGCCGAGGGCAGCAAGGCTGCCGCCGAGAGCGCAGCGGTACCGTAGAGCAGATTGCGGCGGGTGAGATTGGGGAAGTTGGGATTTTCTGGGGAAGACATATGGCGCCTCTATCCAGCTTCGTTGAATCCTGCGGAGGCGTGGATGTCGCACTCCATGACTGGATCGTGAGGCGCCTTGTTGCAATGCAGCATACGTCAATTGACGTATACGCCTACGTCGTTTGGCGCAGCAAAATGCCTATCGCACAAGGACATGCGGGCGAAGGCGGGTCATGGTTCGGCAAACGGGCAGATGCACGATATTGCGCCGCACAAGTGCTCGCTTTTTCGTCACCCGTAGGGGCCGCTGCGCTCGTAAACTCACGGCTCTACTGCGAGCAGGGCAACAGAACCTCTGCCGTCTTGTCTGGGCGGGGACTCACGACGAGCGAGGAGTTTGCAGCTTTGGACCTCTACACACGGGGCACGGTCCATGACGGCGCAGCAGAGGATCGTTCGCGTTCGCCGCAGCTACAATCAATGGGTCGCCAACGAGACCCTTGAGGACTATGCGCTCCGCTTCACCGCCAAGAAAGCGCGGCGCTGGTCAGCTGCGCGTGTCGCCAACACCGCCATCGGGGCGATCTCGTTTCTGGCGCTGGAAGCAATCGGCGGCTCGATCACGATCAATTACGGATTCTCGAATGCCGTAACCGCCATCGTGGTGGTCAGCGCCCTCATCTTCCTGACCTGCGTGCCGATCGCCTATTACGCCTGCCGCTATGGTGTCGATATCGATCTGCTCACGCGCGGCGCCGGATTCGGCTATATCGGCTCGACCATTACGTCGCTGATCTACGCGTCATTCACGTTCCTGTTCTTCGCCATCGAAGCCGCCATCATGTCGCTGGCGCTGGAGCTCTGCTTCGGCGTGCCGCTGTCGGCCGGCTATGTGATTTCCTCGCTGGTCGTCATTCCGCTGGTCACGCACGGCATCACGCTGATCAGCCGCTTCCAGCTTTGGACCCAGCCGTTCTGGATCGTGCTGCATCTGTTGCCGTTCGCATTCATCGCCGTGCAGGACTTATCGTCATTCCGGGCCTGGACCGCCTATGCGGGTATCGAAGGCGGCAACGCTTTCAATATTCTGCTATTCGGAACCGCCTCGACCGTAGTGTTCTCGCTGGTGGCGCAGATCGGCGAGCAGGTCGACTTCCTGCGCTTCCTGCCCGTGCGCGAGGAAAACAACCGGCAAAGCTGGTGGATTGCCTGCCTGTCGGCCGGTCCCGGCTGGATCATTCCGGGCTTGCTCAAAATGCTCGCCGGCTCGTTCCTGGCATTTTTGGCGATCCGCCATCTGGTGCCGATCGGCAAGGCGGCCGAGCCGACGCAGATGTATCTGGTGGCGTTCCAGTACGTCTTTTCATCGCCCGGCCTCGCGCTCGCCTTCACGGGCGCGTTCATCATCATCTCGCAGCTCAAGATCAACGTGACCAACGCCTATGCGGGCTCGATCGCCTGGTCGAATTTCTTCTCGCGTCTGACGCACAGCCATCCCGGCCGCGTAGTCTGGGTCGTGTTCAACGTCGCAATCGCGCTGCTGCTGATGGAGCTCGGGATCTTCAAGGTGCTCGAGCACACGCTCGGGCTCTACTCGATCGTTGCGGTCGGCTGGGTCGGCGCGCTGGTCGCCGATCTCGTCATCAACAAGCCGCTCGGCCTCAGCCCGCCCGGCATCGAGTTCAAGCGCGCGCATCTCTATGACATCAATCCGGTCGGCGTCGGCTCGATGCTGCTTGCCGCCGCGTCCGGGATCGCCGCCTATGCGGGCCTGCTTGGGTCTCTGGCGCAGGCGCTTTCGGCATTCCTCGCGCTTGGCGTTGCCTTCATCAGCGCGCCGGTGATCGCCTACGCCACCAAGGGCCGCTTTTATATCGCGCGCACACCGCGCCAGAACTGGGCCGGCCAGCTCACGGTGCGCTGCGCGATCTGCGAGCACGAATTTGAAACCGAGGACATGGCGCATTGTCCGGCCTATTCGGGGCCGATCTGCTCGCTCTGCTGTTCGCTCGAAACGCGCTGCCGCGACTGCTGCAAGCCACAGGCGCGCGCCTCCAATCAGATCGCCGACTGGGTCGGGCGCCGCCTGCCCGACTGGATCATCAAACCGCTCGACAACGACATCGGGCACTATGTCGGCGTGCTGTCGCTGTTCGCCGGCGTGATCGGCCTCGTGCTGGTGTTCGTCTATTTCCAGGTGTCGTTCGACGCGCACGTCAACAAGCTAGTGCTAAAATCGACGCTGTGGACGGTCTTCTTCATCTTGACGATCATCGCCGGCATCGCGGCTTGGCTGTTCGTGCTGGCGCATGAGAGCCGGCGCGTCGCCGAGGAGGAGACCAGCCGCCAGACCGACCTGCTGATGCGCGAGATCGAGGCGCACAAGCGCACCGACGCCAAATTGCAAAAGGCCAAGGAGGTCGCCGAGGCCGCGAGCAATGCCAAGAGCCGGCACGTGGCCGGGCTCAGCCATGAGTTGCGCACGCCGCTCAACGCCATTTTGGGCTATGCGCAAATCCTCGAACGCGACGCAACGATCCCGCCGCGCCGCGTCGATGCCATCAAGGTGGTGCGCCGCAGCGCTGAACATCTCTCCGGCCTGATCGACGGGCTGCTCGATATTTCAAAGATCGAAGCGGGTCGCTTCCACCTCAATCGCAACGAGGTGCGCATCCGCGATTTCCTCGACCAGCTTGTCGACATGTTCCGCCTGCAGGCGCACGCCAAGGGCCTGGAGTTTCATTTCGTCGCACCAAAGCTGCTCCCCGCCGTGGTCCACACCGACGAAAGCCGCCTGCGGCAAATCCTGATCAACCTCTTGTCCAATGCCATCAAGTTCACGGACGCCGGCCGGGTGACCCTGCGGGTCGGCTACCGCTCGCAAGTCGCCGAATTCGAGGTCATCGATACCGGCATCGGCATTCACGCGGCCGATCACGAACGCATTTTCCAGCCCTTCGAACGCGCCCGCTCGGCTAGAGCGCGTTCGACCACCGGCACCGGACTGGGCCTCACCATTACCAAGCTGCTGGCCGAATCGATGGGCGGCGATATCGCGCTGCGCAGCGAGCCCGGCAACGGCGCCGCACTGCGCATCAAGCTGTTTCTGCCCGAGGTCGCGAATCCGCGCATGATCCCGATGGGCGATGATCACGTGCGCGGCTATGTCGGGCCGTGCCAAACGGTGCTGATCGCCGATGACGATCCGATCCAGCGCGATCTCCTGTGCGAATTGTTGCTGCCGCTCGGCTTCGAGGTTTTCGTGGCCAACGGCGGCGCGGAGTGCCTGGCGCTTGCCGCACAGCATCGCCCGAACCTCATCCTGCTCGACGTTTCGATGCCCGAGATGGACGGCTGGGAGATCGCACGGCGGCTGCGGCTTGCCGGCCGCGAGCGTACCGCCATCGTGATGCTGTCCGCGCTCGCACCCGACCAGGCCCGCGAGATCGAACCCGAGCGGCTGCATGACGGCTATCTGATGAAGCCGGTGGACCTGCGCCAGCTCCTCGACACCATCCATGTACTGCTCGACATCGAATGGACTTACGATAGCGCGCTGCCGACGCAGCCCTCGCTGCCGATGAAGGACCTGCTCGTCATGGACGCGCCGGGTCCGCGCGACATCGATGAGCTGCTGCGCTTGAGCGAAATCGGATATGTGCGCGGGATCGAGGCGAAACTCGATGAACTGGTCGCGCAGTCCGTGCGCTACCAGCCGCTGATCGGGCAATTGCGCGTGCTGGCAAACAGTTTCGACCTGAGGGGCTTCAATGCAACATTGGCAGCGATCCGTCGTACCCATGTCTAGGTCTGCGGCGCGCGACATCGTTCTCGTGGTCGACGATTCGCCCGACACGCTGCGCATGCTCACCGACGCCATCGAGGAGGCCGGCATGACCGTGCTGGTCGCGCGCGAGGGCGCGCAGGCGCTGGCAATGATCGCCCGCGTGACACCCGACGTGATCTTGATGGATGCCGTGATGCCCGGCATGGACGGCTTTGAGACGACACGCCAACTCAAGCACGACAAGGGTCTGGCGCACGTGCCCGTCATCTTCATGACCGGCCTGAGCGAGACCGGCGATATCATCAAGGGGCTGAACGCCGGCGGCGTCGACTACGTCACCAAGCCGATCGTTCCCGAGGAACTGCTGGCGCGGATCAGGGTGCATCTTGCTAATGCGCGTCTCGCACGCAGCGCCTATACGGCGCTCGACGTCTCCGGCCGCTTCCTGCTCGCCGCAAGCCTCGAAGCGAGACTGCTGTGGTGCACGCCGCAGGCTGGTTCGCTGCTCGGTGCGGCAATCCGCGGTTTCTCCGCCAAGGACTACGTTCTGCCACTGGACGTTCAGCACTGGCTCGGCGAGCGCGCCGGCGACGCGTCGTCCGTGCCGGACACCGTCGAGCTCAAGAGCGATCAGGGACGCGTGCGGCTGCGCTTGAGTTTCGTTGGCCAGATCGGCCCGGACGAAATCCTGCTCCGGCTGATGGAAGGCGAGGTCGGCACCGAAGCCGAACTGCTCAAGCGCAAGCTCATGCTCACGCAACGCGAAGCCGAGGTCGTGCTCTGGATCGCGCGCGGCAAAGCCAATCGCGATATCGCCGAGATATTGAGCCTCTCGCCGCGCACCGTGAACAAGCACCTGGAGCAGATTTTTTCCAAGCTCGGCGTAGAAAACCGCACCGCGGCAGCGGCCATCGCGGTGCGCGCGCTCAGCCCGCAATCATAGCCGGCTCTTTGGCTTGTTCCACGGCGGCGGAACCTTGGCGGCGCCTTGCGCCTTATTGTCGCGAAGCCGTCGATCGGAGGAACGCCATGGCGCGCAAGTATTCAAAAGGTGCATCGAAGAAGGTCAAGCGCGCGATGCATGAGCGCAAGCGCGGAACGCTCAAGAGCGGGCGCAGCGGCAAGAAGGTCAAGAGCCGCAAGCAGGCGATCGCGATCGGATTGTCCGAAGCGCGCCGCGAGGGCAAGAAGGTGCCGAAGAAGAAGACGTCAAAGAAGAAATCGAAAAAGAAGTCCAAGAAGAAGAGCTGACAACTTTGCTCACGCTTGGCTGCTCTCAAGCAGCCGCGCCATCAAGCCGCGCACGCGGGCGATCTCGTCGTCGTTGATCGTATGGCCCATGCCCGGATAGATCGTCTCACGCACTTGCGCGCCGAGCGCGCCCAGAACCCGCGTCGACTCAGCGACCCGCGCGAGCGGAATATGCCCATCGATATCGCTGCATCCCAGAAACACCGGCGTTCCGCCGAGCGTGCCCGCATAGTCGCGCGGCGTGCCCTCGGGCCCGATCAGCCCCGCGCTCAGGCCTGCGACCGCGCCATAGCGCCGCGCATTGCGCGCGACATATTCGAGCGTCAGGCAACCGCCTTGCGAGAAGCCGAGCAGCGCGACCCGCTCCGCCGGGAAACCCTCCTGCTCCAGGCTGCGGACCGCATCGGCAACAGCCTGCAATGCGGACGAAAGCCACGGCTCGTTGGCTTCAAGCGGCGCCAGAAACGAATGCGGATACCAGGTGCCGCGCGCGGCCTGCGGCGCCAGATAGAGGAAATCCGGCTGGGCCAGCACGTCGGCCAGCGACAGCATGCTCTCTGCCGACGCGCCGCGCCCGTGCACGAGGATCATGGCGGCCTTGGCGCGGTGGGCCGGCGCGCCGCCGCGCGCCATGCGCTGTCCTTGATGCGGCGACTGCTGCACGCGAGTTCCCTATGACCAGCCAAAAGCCGTCCAACACGGTCACTTCCGAATATCGGTTTGACATCAGGCCGTCGAGTGTGAATTTCTCCCGAACATTGCGGTCGCAGCCGCGGCATTTTACATAAGTGCGGCAAATGAGAATCCAGTTTCATTGACGTTTTCATCGGCGGCAGGGCAGCTAAAGTTCGGGCCCGGCGGCGCGTTCGGTCACACAGACTCAGGCGGAGAATGCGGTCATAAGAGCTTGAGTTGCGAATCGGGCTTACGATTCATGGAGGTCACGATGCGACGGTTCCTGATCGGCCTTGTGGCCAGCCTCGCGTTTCTGGGTGCCGCAAAGGCCGCGAACGTCACCCTGCTCAACGTCTCCTACGATCCGACGCGTGAGCTTTATGTGGCGATCAACAAGGCCTTCGCCGCCAAGTTCAAGGCCGAGACCGGCAAGACGATCGAGATCAAGCAGTCGCACGGCGGCTCCGGCAAGCAGGCCCGCTCGGTGATCGACGGTCTGCAAGCCGACGTCGTCACGCTGGCGCTCGCCTACGACATCGATGCCATCGCGGACCGCGGCCAGATCGCAGCCGACTGGCAGAAAAAGCTGCCCGACAATGCCGCGCCCTACACCTCCACGATCGTGTTCCTGGTGCGCAAAGGCAATCCGAAGGGCGTGAAGGACTGGGACGATCTTGCCAAATCCGGCATCAAGATCGTCACGCCGAATC
>JBBWZU010000241.1:0-3567 GCA_039649225.1 Hyphomicrobiales bacterium
GCGAGTGAATCCTCGAGGTTCGATTTGCCGACCTGCTCCAGCGACAGCAGTTCGGTCAATTGCGCGAGCTGCGCGTTGAGCCGCGCCAGCGCGGAGTCCTTGCCGGTGACCTCTTGCGAGAGAAAGAACTGCACGATCACGAAGACCGAGAGCAGAAACACGATGCCGAGGATCAGCGTCGACAGGGCGTCGACGAATCCGGGCCAGTAATCGACCGTGCGTTCGCGGCCTCGACGGGCAAGGGCCATGCTACCTCGCGGACGTTATCATTGGGCAGTCTTGGTCATGGCGCAGTCTTGCGCAGATTGTCCTTCGTCGGCTCTTCGCCGGCGATTCGCTCGAGCAGGCGTTGCATCTCGCGGCCCTGCGCGGCCTGTCCGTCGGCCCAGTCGCGGATCATCTGCTGCTCGGTGCGCATATGGCTGACGAGGCCGTGGATCGCTTCGGCAAGGTTCGCCATCGCGGCGGTCGCGGCGCGGTTGGAGCCGGTCTCGGCGACAGCCTCCTTGAGCTTGTCGATCGCGCTGCGCATTTCGACCGAGGGCGCCGCCGCGATAACGGGACGTGCTTCACCTTCGGTCAGATCGCTCACGATGGTGGAAAGCCAGTCCTCCAGCTCCATGTAGAAGCGGTTCTGCGCCTGGCCGGCCTGCAGGTCGAGGAAGCCGAGCGCAAGCGAGCCGGCAAGCCCGAACAGCGAGGATGAAAACGAAATGCCCATGCCGCTCAGCGGCCGGGCGAGGCCTTCGCGCAGCGAGTCGAAGACCGCGCCGGATTCGCCGCCGACCTTCAGGCCTTGAATGACGTTGCCGACCGAACCGACGGTTTCGATCAGGCCCCAGAAGGTTCCGAGCAACCCGAGGAAGACGAGCAGGCTGGTCATGTAGCGCGAAATGTCGCGCGCTTCGTCGAGGCGGGTCGCGATCGAATCCATCAGCCCGCGCATCGTGGTCGGCGAAATCGCCATGCGGCCGGCGCGTTCACCCAGAATGGTCGCCATCGGGGCAAGCAAGACCGGCGGCCGCGCGACCGCGAGGCCGGGATCGGCGAGGCGGAAGCTGTTGACCCACGAGACTTCGGCGAACAGCCGGATCACCTGCCGGAATGCCAGCAGGATGCCGATCACCAGCACGGCGATGATCAGGCCGTTCAGGCCCGGGTTCGACATGAAGGCGACGATGATCTGCTTGTACAGCACCGTCACCACGAGGCCGGCGAGGATCAGGAACACCATCATCCGGACCAGAAAGATCCGGGGAGAGGACAACTTGAAAGGATCCAGATTTCGCGCCATGGCCGGTCCGCGCTACGACGAAGCTCAGGCGGTAATATGGCATAGGCGCGGCGCGGAAAGACAGGCCGGAATTTCGGCGACTGCCGCACCGGCCGTCACAATTATTTCGCCGCGTCCTTCACCAGCATCAGAACCTCGCGATGCAAGGTTGAGTTTCCGGCGATGATGTCGCCGGCCACCATCGTGCGTTCCTTGTCCTCGAGGTCGGTCACGTAGCCGCCTGCCTCACGCACCAGGATCACGCCGGCCGCAAAATCCCACGGCGACAGATCGCGTTCCCAATAGACGTCGAAGCGCCCCGCCGCGATGTAGGCGAGATCGAGCGCGGCCGAGCCGAAACGCCGCAGGCCCGCGACCTTGTCCTGAATCAGGGAAAATTCCTTGCGGAACTGGCCAAGATCGCCGCGCCCATGATGCGGCAGCCCACAGCACACGACGGCATCGAGCAGGCGCTGGCGCGTCGCCACGCGGATACGCCGATCGTTGCAGAACGCGCCCTTGCCGTGCTCGGCGGTGAAAAACTCGTCATTGATCGGATTGTAGATCACGCCCGCGACGATCTTGTCCTCGCGCTGCAGCGCGATCGAGATGCAGAAATGCGGAATGCCGTGCAGGAAATTGGTGGTGCCATCGAGCGGATCGACGATCCAGGTGTGCGTCTTGTCGCTGCCTTCATGCAGGCCGCCTTCTTCGCCGAGGAAGCAGTAGCCCGGGCGCGCTTTCAAGAGCTCGCCGCGCAGGATCTCCTCGGCGCGGCGATCGGCAGCGGTCACGAAGTTTGCCGGACCTTTGAGCGAGACCTGCAGGTTCTCGACCTCGCCGAAGTCGCGCTTGAGGCTGCGGCTTGCCTTGCGGGCGGCGCCGATCATGACGTTTACGAGAGCGGATTGAGGAGGCAAAAGACTACTCCGGGCGCCCGAGAGGTTTCGGCGTTGAGACTGGATGCCCGCTGCGCCCTATCGTGACAAGCAAAATGTCTTGGAAAGCCGCTTTGGAAAAATTGCCTTGGAAAAACGCTTTGGAACAACGATCAGGATGGCGGCTGAGCGTGCGTCAGCCAAAGCGTCGCGGCATTCACGCCGGCGGCGCGGTCCTGCTCCTTGAGGCCGTGCATGAAGTTCTCAAGCCAGATGTCGGAGGCTCCGCCGGCTTTGGCGATGGTGTGCCACTTCGTGGCCGCGATCGGGTCGGCCGGTAGCCCGCGGCCGGTCGCCAGGATGCGGGCGAGCCGGTTCTGCGCGATGGCGTTGCCCCGCAGCGCGGCCTTGCGGAACAGTGCGGCGGCGGCGCTTTCGTCTTTCGGCGTCCCGCTGCCGTTGAACAGCGCGATGGCGTATTCGATCTGCGCTTCCAGATTGCCGGTCCGCGCCGCCGCGCCGAGCAGTTTCGCGGCGGTCACCGGGTCCTTCGGAACGCCGTTGCCTTCCTTGTAGAGCGTCGCCAGCGCGTACTGCGCCTCGGGACTGCCGGTGTCGGCGGCGGTGCGCAACAGTTCTGCCGCACGGGGCAGATTTTGCGGCATCTGCTGCCCCTCGAGATAAAGCAGCGCCAGATTGTAGGCGGCGGCGACATGGCCAAGCTTGGCGGCCTTGTCCAGCAACACTGCGGCTTCGGCCTGATCCTTCGCGCCGCCGCGTCCGGCAAACCGGAACATCGCCATGGCAAAGATCGCCTGACGATCGCCGCGATCGGCGGCGAGCGAGAACCACGCCAGCGCCTTCTTCTCGTCCTTCGGCACGCCCTCGCCGTTGGCGTACATCTCGCCAATCAGCGTCATGGCAACCGGATCGCCCTGTTCGCTGGCGCGGCGCGAGGCTTCCCTGAATGCTTCGAGGAAGTAGCCGCGCTGATAGGCGCCGAACGCGACGTCGCCCTGCGGTCCAGGCTGCGGCGGCGGCTGCAGCGCCGTTTGCCTCATCGTCGGAAATGCCTGGGCGGCCGGCTTCTCCGGCGCGACGAACGGCGATGCAGCGGGCGCTTCGGGCGCGAAGGCGGTCGGAGGTGCGCCGGTCGATCCGCGTAGCGGAGGAACGGCGGCAGGCTTGGCAGCCTCGGCCTCCGGCTTTGCGGCCGGACTCTTGGCCACGGGCTTGGGCTTAGGGGCGGGCTTTTTCGGGATATCACTTGGCTGGGTCGACGGCGGCGCGATCTGCATCGGCTGCGCGAGCGTGTCGCCGGCGAGCAGCGCCACGATCGCGACACCGAGGGCCAGCCGGGATCTCATTGCACGGTCTCCGCAATGCCAAGACGTTGCGCTGCCGCCGCAACCGCGT
>JBBWZU010000258.1:0-13651 GCA_039649225.1 Hyphomicrobiales bacterium
CCGATGCGGCGGAGCTTTACCAGCTGGGTTGCGAATACGCGCAGGGCTACGTGTTCGGACATCCTTTGTCGCCCGAACAGGCGATCGCGCTGGTCGGCCAGACCAACGCCGAACAGCATCACGCCGAGGCGCGGTAGAGCATCGGACTTTCGATCAACACTCCGTCATGGCCGGGCAGCTAGCCCGTTGAAGACGGGCTATGGCCGGGCATGACGGAGTTATTGAAAATCCTGTGCTCTAGCTAGCGGCGCGTTCAGGCGTGCCCCGCCTCGCTCGAGAGCTTGCCGAGATCGACGCCGAGCTTGCGCATCGCCTTTTCGTACTTGGCCTCGACATCGGAGCCGAAGATCAGTTCGGAATCGGCGTCGCAATTGAGCCAGCCGTTCTCCTGGATCTCGTTTTCCAATTGACCCGGCGACCACCCCGCATAACCGAGCGCGAGCACCGCGCTTTGCGGGCCCTCGCCATGCGCGATGGCTTTGAGAATATCGACCGTCGCGGTCAGGCAGATGCCATTGTCGATCGGCAGCGTCGAGTTCTCGATGAAGAAATCGGCCGAGTGCAGCACGAAGCCGCGCCCGGTCTCGACCGGGCCTCCTTTCAGAACCTTCACGGTACCGGCCTTGCGCGGCAGCTGGATCAGGTCGGCGGCGGGTATGACGTCGAGCTGCACCAGGAGGTCGGGAAACTTAATGTTCGCGGCCGGCTGATTGACCACGATGCCCATCGCGCCCTCGGATGAATGCGCGCAGACGTAAATGAGGCTGCGGGCGAAGCGCTCGTCGCGCATCGCCGGCATGGCGATCAGCATCTGACCGTCGAGATAGCCGCGTGAGGGGCCGGCGCCTTTCCTGCCCGACCCCTTGATTTTCGCCGGAGGTTTCATGGGCACAGGTTACTCCGTTCCCGGATTCATGGAAATCGAAACTTGTTGGCATCAATCGTACGCTGCTGCACAAGTTCCGATCACGACGAATTCAGTGGCGCGTAACCCACGCTGTCACTAAATCCCGTTCATGTTGCCCATGACGTATCGGTCACCCACCACGCTGATTGTCTGCGCAAATCTTGTTGTCTTGGTGGCGGCGCTACCGGCCGCGCATGCCGCCGATGCTTCGCCGTGGGACGGGACCGAGCGCGCGGCGGTGCGCCTGATCGCGGGCGCGCCACGGAATGTGGGCGGCACCGTCGTTCAGCGCGCCGGCGTCGAAATCAGGCTGGCGGAGGGCTGGAAGACCTATTGGCGGTATCCGGGAGACTCCGGCGTGCCGCCGCGGTTTGATTTCGTCCGCTCGCGCAATGTGAAATCCGTCACGGTGCGCTGGCCGGCGCCGCAGCGGCTCATGGACGAAAGTGGTACCTCAATCGGTTACAAGCACGAGGTGGTGTTTCCGCTCGAGGTCGTCGCGCAGGATGCCGCCAAACCGGTCGAGCTTGCGGTCGGCGTCGACTATGCGGTCTGCGAAAAACTCTGCGTGCCGGCTGACGGCAAGGCCGAACTGACGATCGATGGCAAAGGCGGCGAGCAGGACGGCAGGATCGCGCGGAGCGAGGCGCTGGTGCCGCGGCCCGCCCGGCTTGGGGCGGACGGCGCGCTGGCCATTCGCGCGGCCAAGCGCGAGGCGGGCGGCAGCAAGCCGCGCATCGTGATCGACGTCGCGGCGCCGGCCAACGCAACCGTCGTATTGTTCGCCGAAGGTCCGACCTCGGACTGGGCCCTGCCGGTGCCGGAGGCGATCGCGGGCGCACCCGCCGGGCAGCAGCGTTTTGCGTTCGAAGTCGACGGACTGCCGCCCAATACGAAGCCCGACGGCGCCACACTGACCCTCACCGCGGTCGCGGGCGACCGGGCGATCGAGGTCCCATTTCGGCTCGACTAATCGTTCCAAGTCGTTAAATTGCCGCCACGGATTTCATCGACACCCAACCCGGAAAGCCGAAGAGGAAGCATCATGACCATCAAGGTCGGCGATCGTCTGCCCACGACGACATTCACCGTGATGACAGCGGACGGCCCCAAGCCGCAGACCACGGATGAGATTTTCAAGGGCAAGAAGGTGGTGCTGTTCGCAGTACCCGGCGCCTTCACGCCCACCTGCCACAAGAACCACCTGCCCGGCTTTCTCACCAATGCCGACAAGATCAAGGCCAAAGGCATCGACACCATCGCGGTCACCGGCGTCAACGACGTATTCGTGATGGAGGCCTGGAAGAAGAATACCGATGCGGATGGCAAGATCGAGTTTCTCGCCGACGGCAGCGCGGCCTTCGCCAATGCCCTCGGCCTCTCGGTCGATCTTGGCTCCCGCGGTCTTGGGACGCGTTCGCAGCGCTACGCGATGTTGGTCGAGGACGGCGTGGTGAAGACGCTCAACGTCGAAGACACGCCCGGCAAGGCGGACATCTCCGGCGCGGAGAATTTGCTCAAGGGGATGTGAGGGCCGCGTTCGCGACAGCGACCGTAGGGCGGGCAAAGCGAAAGCGTGCCCGCCACTCCTATTCATGCTGCGGCGGGCACGGCGCATGCGCGCCTTTGCCCGCCCTACTCGCTACGTCTTCCCCGCCCTCATCTCGGCAATCGCCTCGCGCGCGAGCTCGTCGGCGCGCTCATTGAGATCGTGCCCGGCGTGGCCCTTGACCCAGTGCCAGCGCACCGTGTGGGTATGCAGCGCGGCATCGAGCCGCTGCCACAAATCGACATTCTTCACCGGCTCCTTCGAGGCCGTGCGCCAGCCATTGCGCTTCCAGCCATGGATCCACTGCATGATGCCGTTGCGCAGGTACTGACTGTCGGTGTGGATGTCGACCGCGCAGGGCTTCTTCAACGCTTCGAGCGCCGAAATCGCCGCCATCAGCTCCATGCGATTGTTCGTCGTGTGCGCCTCGCCGCCCTTGAGCTCGCGTTCGTGATCGCGCCAGTGCAGGATCGCGCCCCAGCCGCCCGGTCCGGGATTGCCCGAGCATGCACCGTCGGTGTGAATGACGACGTGGCTCTGCGTCGGCGCGGGATGCGTCTCGTTCATGCGTCGATTCCGTAGTCGCGCGCGCTGCCGACCGCCTGATGGAAGCGCAGCTTGCGATAATATTCGAGTGGGTCTTTCGGGCGCACCAGCGCGCCGGGCGGAACATTCAGCCAGTCGACCAGCCGCGTCAGCAGAAAACGCAAGGCGGACCCCCGTGCCAGCAGCGGCAGCGCGGCGCGCTCCGCATCGCCGAGGGGCCGCGCGGCCGCATAGGCCTGCAACAGCGCACGGCCCTTGGTGACGTTGTAGGAATGATCCGGCTCGAAGCACCAGGCGTTGAGGCAGATCGCGACATCGAAGGCGAGCGTGTCGGTGCAGGCGAAGTAGAAATCGATCAGGCCGGACAGCGTGTCGCCGAGAAAGAACACGTTGTCGGGAAACAGATCCGCATGAATCACGCCTTGCGGCAGATCGGCGGGCCATGCGGATTCCAGATGGCTTAACTCGCGTTCGAGCGCCGCGCGCAGGCCGGGCTGCACGCTGTCCGCCCCGGCCGCCGCGGTCACGCAGAGCGGGCGCCAGCCATCGACCGAGAGCGCGTTGCGGCGCCGGATGGGAAAGTCCGCCCCCGCCAGATGCAGCTTGGCCAGCGCCTCGCCCACGGCCGCGCAATGCACGGCGCTCGGGCGGCGCATCCACATGCCTTCCAGGAAGGTCACGATCGCGGCCGGACGCCCGGCGATCCAGCCCATCATATCGCCGGTGCGGTTCTTGACCGGCTGCGGACAGGTGAGGCCGTGCGCCGCCAGATGCCCCATCAGCGCGAGGAAGAACGGCAGATCCTCCGGCGCGACCCGTTTCTCGTACAGGGTCAGGATGAAATTCCCGGCGGTCGTGTGCACCAGGAAGTTGGAGTTCTCCACCCCCTCGGCGATGCCCTTGTAGGACAGGAGCTCGCCCAGGTCGTAGTCGCGCAGGAAATCGGCCAGGTCCTCCGCCGAGACGTCGGTATAAACGGCCATCACACGCCCATCTCAACGGGTTTCCCGCCCGAAAACAGCGGTTCCGCGCTGCAATGGCCGCGCCGCCCCCTGGCTGTCAAGCTTATGCGAAATCATCGGTTTTGCGTCACTCCGTATTGGACAGTCCCGCCCCGGATGCCTATATTCCGCCCATTCAAGTCATCCCCGATGACAACAGGCTTCGCCCGAAGGGCGGGCGGAGCGCAGAGGAGATTTGCCATGACAACGCCGCTGATGCCAAAGGCGACAGCCGTCTGGCTCGTCGAGAACACCGCGTTGTCGTTCGACCAGATTGCGGATTTCTGCAAGCTGCACCCGCTTGAAGTGAAGGCCATTGCCGACGGCGATGCCGCGCAGGGCATCAAGGGCATGGATCCGATCTCCACCGGCCAGCTCTCGCGCGACGAGATCGAGAGGGCCGAGGCCGATCCCAGCATCCGCCTGCATATGTCCGACCCGAAGGTCCGCCTGCCCGAGGCGAAGAAAAAGAAGGGCCCGCGCTATACGCCGGTGTCGCGCCGCCAGGACCGTCCGAACGCGATCCTGTGGCTGGTGCGCAATCATCCGGAGCTGAAGGACGCGCAAATCATGCGCCTGGTCGGCACCACCAAATCGACCATCCAGGGCATCCGCGAACGCACCCATTGGAATGCCGCCGCGCTTCAGCCGATGGACCCGGTAACGCTTGGCCTGTGCACGCAGATCGACCTTGATTTCGAGGTGCAGCGCGCCGCCAAGGAAAAGCCCGTGATCGAGGATCGCGGCGCGACGCTGCTGCCGGCTGCCGTCACCACGGCTGCGGCGGAAGCCAAGGCCGAGGCCGAGCAGACCACCAAGCAGCGCGACGACCTCAACGTCGATGCGGTGTTCGCCAAGCTCAAGCAGCTCGGCGGCAAGCCGGAAGACAAGGACGAGTGACACGAGGCGGCACGAGCGCGCGCCGCTGCGGAGAATTTGGGCCGCTCGTTCGTATCCAGTCTACCACCTATGCGTTCTCGCACAGCGAGGTTAGTTGCCGCGCCGTTCCGGCGCGCGAAAATACTTACCAGTAATCTCTACGTCGCATGGCGCGAACGACGCAAAGGTCGGTCGTGAGGGGCCAAAGATCAGTCAAGTATAGGCTGACGGAATGCGTTGATCAGTACGGTGCATTTCCATGCTGTTGCCGACGGTCAATCTGCGGCCCGGGACTGCGCATCTTTCAATTCAAGTGCGCTCTTGTCGAATTCATGTCCGCGTGAACGTGAGCGCAGCCGACCGCCCGCCGCGAACCCTTAGGATTTTACAAAACGTTTATCTGTCGCGCCGCAATATGACGCGTCACACCGGAACGCACGCTGCGTTCCCTCACCTCAAGCCTGCGGCCGCACACGCCGCCACGGTGGACGATCGGCGCTTCCCGGTCGCCGCTGCCCTATGGAGATTTCCATGTTCGGCCTTTCAATTCGCGCGCTGCTGATGGGCCTGTTCGCCCTGATGGCGCTGATCATCGGCGGCGAGGGTCTGCTGGCGATCAGCAAGATCTCGGCGGTGAACAACAGCGTCGTGGAAATAGCCACCAACTGGATGCCCTCCATCAACATCATCCGCCAGATCAACGCGCTCGCCGAACAGCGGCGCGCCAACATCGCCCGCCACATCTTCATGACCACGGATGACGAGATGAAGGGGCAGGACGAAGTGATTTCCAAGATGTCGGATACCATCGCGGCGGCCCTCAAGCGCTATGAGCCGATGGTCTCGGAGGGCGAAGAGCGCAAAGCCTATCAGCAGTTCCTGCAGCATTGGGTCGACTATCAGCCGCTTGTCACCGCGGTTCTCAATCAGTCCCGTGCGAAACAAAAGGCGGAAGCCGCGAAGGCCTACACCGGCGAGGTGTCGCAGAAATTCACGCAGATCCGCGACGACCTGACGAGGCTGGTCGAGGTCAACGAAGCGGGTGGCAAGGCGGCAACCGAGTCCGCGGCGGAGAACTACGGCGCGGCGCGCATGATGACGATCATCACGCTCGCGATCGGCATGCTGATCGCGCTCGGCGCCATGGCGTTCAGCTTCTTCGGCATCGCCCGCCCGATCGGCCGCATTACCGAATCCATGGGCGTGCTTGCCGGCGGCGACACGAAGGCCGAAATCCCCTTCGCGGCACGCAAGGACGAGATCGGCCGCATGGCGGCGGCCGTGCAGGTGTTTAGGGACAACATGATCAAGGCGCGCGCGCTTGAAGCCGCCGCGGCCGAAACCGAGAAGCGCAGTGCGGCCCAGCGTAAGTCCGACATGCAGAAGCTTGCGGACGAATTCCAGGCCGCGATCGGCAACATCATCGACACGGTCTCGTCGGCATCAAGCCAGCTCGAGGCAGCCGCCAATACGCTCACCAGGACGGCCGAGGTGACGCAAGACCTCTCCGGCGCGGTCGCCACCGCATCCGAACAGGCATCCTCCAACGTGCAGTCGGTAGCCTCGTCGACCGAGGAGATGACGGCGTCCGTCAACGAGATCAGCCGCCAGGTGCAGGAGTCGAGCCGGATCGCCGGGGACGCCGTCAATCAGGCGCAGCGGACCGATGCGCGCATCAACGAACTCTCGCAGGCCGCCGGCCGCATCGGCGACGTGGTAAAATTGATCACGGCGATTGCCGAGCAGACCAATCTGCTTGCGCTCAACGCCACCATCGAGGCGGCACGCGCGGGCGAAGCCGGCCGCGGCTTTGCGGTCGTCGCGAACGAAGTCAAGGCGCTCGCCGCCCAGACCGCCAAGGCGACCGAGGAGATCTCAACCCAGATCGCCGGCATGCAGACGGCGACGCAGGATTCCGTTGCCGCCATCAAGGAGATCGGCGGCACCATCGGCCGCATCTCGGATATCGCCTCCACCATCGCGGCTGCGGTCGAGGAGCAAGGCGCCGCCACGACCGAGATCGCCCGCAATGTCGGGGAGGCCGCCAAAGGCACCACGCAGGTCGCGACCAGCATTACCGACGTCAATCGCGGCGCGGCTGAAACCGGCACCGCCTCGGCGCAGGTGCTCGCCTCCGCGCAATCGCTATCGGCCGAGAGCCATCACCTGAGACGCGAAGTCGACAAGTTCCTCTCGACGGTACGCGCCGCGTAAGCACCAGGTGCTATCCTGGCACCGGCACGGTGTAGTTCAGCGCAAGCCGGCCGCCATCCGCGTAAATGGTTTCGCCGGTGATGTAGCTTGCATCCTTCGACGCGAGAAACGCCGCGATCGCGGCGATCTCGTCCGGATCGGCGACACGGCCAAGCGGCGTGCGCGACAAGAGGCGGTTCTTCGCGGCTTGGTCGGTCGCGATACTTTTGAGAATGTCCGTCATGATCGAGCCCGGCCCGATCGCATTCACCCGGATGCCGTAGGGGCTGAGCGACAGCGCCATCACCTTGGTGAGCTGATCGACGCCACCTTTCGAGACGCAATACGGCACCTGATTGGGAATCGCGACGCGCGCGTTGATCGAGCTCATGTTGACGATCGCGCCCGGCGCCTTGCCGGCCTTGACCTGCGCGACCATCTGCCGGGCGGCCGCCTGCCCGACCAGAAACATGCCCTTGAGATTGATGCGCATCACGCGGTCGAAGTCGGCCTCGGCGATATCGAGGAAATCCGCCGTGTGAATGATCCCGGCATTGTTCACCAGAATATCGATATCGCCGGCAAAGCCGAGCGCCTCGGCGATCACATTGCGTGCGTCACCCGCCGCGCCGACGTCCGTGCGCACGAAGCGCGCCACCGCTCCCAGCGCCGCAGCGGCGGCCTTGCCGGTGCTTTCGTCGATATCCGCGATAACCACGCGTGCGCCTTCCGCAACGTAGCGCTTCGCGATCGCAAGGCCAATGCCGCGCGCGCCCCCGGTCACGATCGCCGTCTTGCCCTCGAGCATGCCCATCTTGTCCTCCAGCTCCTCCAGCCGCAGCCGCGCCAATCGGCCCACCGCTTGCGCGCGGAACGAATATCAACCAAATCCTCATCTTGAAAGCGGCAAACCAAAACCGGAGGGACATGCCATGCGCGCCGTCGGCTACAAGCACGCGCTGCCGATCGACCAGGCTGAATCGCTGATCGACCTCGAGATCGCAAAGCCCTCCCCGCTCGGCCGCGACCTTCTGGTGCAGGTGAAAGCCGTCTCGGTCAATCCGGTCGACACCAAGGTGCGCATGCGCGCGGACCCGAAGGGCGGCGAGCCGAAAGTTCTCGGCTATGACGCGACCGGCATCGTGGCCGCGGCCGGCCCGGACGTGACCTTGTTCGAAATCGGTGATGAAGTCTGGTACGCGGGCTCGATCATCCGTCCCGGCACCAACAGCGAATTTCATCTGGTCGACGAGCGCATCGTCGGCGCCATGCCGAAGTCGCTCGATTTCGCCACCGCGGCCGCCTTGCCGCTCACCTCGATCACCGCCTGGGAGGTGCTGTTCGATCGCTTCGCCATCGGGCGCGATGGCGGCGAGGGTCAATCGCTGCTGATCATCGGCGGCGCGGGCGGCGTCGGCTCGATCGCGATCCAGCTCGCCCGCACGCTGACCCGGCTCACCGTGATCGCGACAGCGTCACGCCCCGAGACGCAGCAGTGGTGCCGGGAGCTCGGCGCGCATCATGTGATCGACCACTCAAGGCCGATGGGCGAGCAGCTGAAAGCCATCGGACACCGCTTCGTCGCATACGTCTTCGGCGTCACCGAATCGGGCGGGCACTTCGACACGATCGCGGATGTGATCGCGCCGCAGGGCAAGTTCGCGCTGATCGACGATCCGAAATCGCTCGACGTCGCCAAGCTCAAGAGCAAAAGCGTCTCGCTGCACTGGGAGGCGATGTTCACGCGCTCGACCTTCCAGACGCCGGACATGATCGAGCAGCATAGATTGCTGGACGAAGTCGCCAAGATGGTGGACAGCGGCACGATCCGCACGACGCTCGCCGAGAATCTCGGCGTTATCAACGCGGCGAACCTGCGGCGTGCCCACGCCATGGTCGAGAGCGGCCGCATGCGCGGCAAGGTCGTGCTGGAGGGCTTCTGAGAGCCGACAAGAAATCGCGCGCGGCATGATCCCGAGAAGTGGGAACCGGTTTTCGGAAAAGATCATGCTCAAATAATAAGTCTCACGGCCGCGCGCGAATTTGTCAGACTACGACGCCGCCTTCTTGAGCTGCGAGCCTTCCAGCAGCCGATGCATGCCGCGCAATTCAGCCAGCGCCTCGTTGGCTTCGCGCATCTGGCGCTCGAACAGGGCGATCTGTCCGAGGCACTTTTCCGACGACATTTTCAGGGCGTGCTGGCTCGCCCGTCCCGACTGCGCCTCGATCATCTGGCTGATCTCGGTGAGCGTGAACCCGAGCTTCTTGCCCTTCAGAACGAGAGCCAGCCGATCGCGGTCCGCGCGGCTGAAAATGCGCTTGCGCCCTTCGCGCACCGGCGTGAGCAGGCCGCGGCTCTCATAGAAGCGCAGCGCACGCAACGTGATGCCGAACTCCTTGGCAAGATCCGTGATGCGGAACTCGCTTTGGTCCGTGCTCTTCGCCTGATCCTCGGAATCAATCCAGAATACGTCTCCGGCATGAGACGAATCGTCAAAATCGCACGAATGCATTGAAAGTCCTCGTTGAAATGGGGTTTTGATGCACAGCAGAGCTGGCAATTGACGGCTGTGTGACTGACGCTGGGGCGCCGCGAAAGCAAATTGCAGTAATCTGCAGGGCACCCACTCGTTTATGCCGCAGGTGGCCAAGCACCTGTGGTTGCGGCCTTCAGCGATCCCGGAGCACGCCGGCCGCTTCGAGTTCGCCGATCATTCGCTCCACAATGGCCGGATCGATCAACAATTTTCCGACCTCACGCCGCGGGTCGCTTTTCCAGGCCGGCTGAAGCGACCAGATCGATCGGACGTGTTGGCGTGCGTCGTCGACCTTGCCGTCACATAGCGCAATCAGCGCCCGCGCCATTTGCCCAAAGACGTGAGTCGTGCTGGTCAACTGACCCGCGTGATAACGCGCAGCAGCCAGGTCATTGCGCATGTAGTGGCCGACAAACAGGAAGAAGTGGATCCATGATGGTACGACCGCACCAACGCCGGTCGCCTCGAGCAACAACGCCATGCCCTTGTCGATCTGGCCGCTCGCGACCAGCCGCCCGCCATAGTCGCACACGGTCAACAGATCATAGGGATTGAGCGCCATGGCCTTTTCGGCGGCCGCAATGCTGGCCTCGATCTCCCGCCGATAGAACAGCACGGCAGACATCATGTGATAGGCGCGCGCACTCTGCGGCCGCAGTTCGATGCCCTTGCGCGCGGCATCGAGCGCGCGATCGAGCGGCGGCGCATCGCCCGGCCGACCGCCGAAGCCGAACAAATATTCGCGCGCATAAATGATCGCCAGATAGGAGTATCCCGCCGCAAAGCCCGGATAGGCTTTCATCAGCTCTTCGAGCTCGCCGCGGATTCGCGCGTTGCCGGCCGGATCGAAGCTCTTGATGACCTCGGCGGCGTCGATCATGCAGACATAGCGCGGGTCGCCGCCGAGCATTGCGAGCTGGCGTCCGCGGTCGCGGGCCCAGATCACCCCAAAGGGCTGCGCCAGCGCGTTGGCAAGCTGGACGATGAGATGACGCTCGACGTCGTGATCGTGCTTGCCCGACATCTTCTCGAACGCGCGCGACCAGATGACCGTCGCATCCGACTCGTCGATCAGGCGAAAGCGAAGGTCGACCGTCTCCTCGCCGCGGTATTCGACCGTGCCGTCGAGCCGATAATCCGAGCGGCGGCCCGGCGCCGCCGCGGCCACGACATTGATCCAATCGAATAGCGCAAATGCCTCGCTCAGGCGGCTTGCCAGAACCTCCGCGGCGAAAAAGCGCGTGTCGGGCACGCCGATGACCACGAACGGCGCGATGCGCAAAGTCGGCAAGCCGTTGCCGACCGCGGCGTGTGCGGGCTGGGCCGCCGGGGCTGCGCCCGCCGGCCGTCCGGATTTGACCGCCTCGCGCCAGCGGATGCGCGGCACATAACCGCCGCGCGGCAGATCGATCACGATGTCGTCGGCGGCGCCGGGCCCGGCGTAGTAGCGCTCGATCGCGCGGCGAAGGCGCGTGGCCTCCACGCGCACGATCGGATCGATCTGCGGATCGAAATTGACATCGCGCCGCAACACCTCGACGCCGATCGTGTAGCCTTTGAGGCGCTCGCCTTTGCCGCGCACCACCGCCTCGACGACAAACAACAGGAAGGCGGAAAGCTGCGGCGATTTGGCGAACACGTCGCTCGCCGTCATGCGCTCGACTTGGGCACGCACCTCGACGGCATCGGGCTGATCTTCGCGCGAACTCGGTGCGGCCATCATGGCGAGCAACCCGTTTGCGACGCCGGCGTATGCCGGCAATTTTGCCACGCCGGCGTATGCCGGCAATGTTGCGACATCGGCGCATGCCAGCAATCCACCGGCGATCGCAAGCCGTCATGGCCAAGGGGCCGGTCGGCCTCACGCCGATGTCGCAATGCTAGCGTATCAGTGAAACTCATCACAGGTGAATTGTCGGTTGTATATTCGCCGCGCCCACCGCAATGGCGGGATGCGCTCGGGCTGAATAGATGTTGTCCCTCAGATAGGAATGCGGGTTCGATCTATGCGTGAAATTGACGGAGTTGTGATCGGTGCGGGCGCCGCCGGCATCGCCGCCGCGCGACATTTGGCGGATTTGGGCCTGTCCGTCGTCGTGCTGGAGGCGCGCGGCCGCATCGGTGGACGGGCGCATACGGTCCGTGCCGGCGATCTCGCGCTCGATCTTGGCTGCGGCTGGTTGCATTCGGCGGACGAGAATGAGTGGACCAAGATCGCGTTGGCGCTCGGTTTTGCGGTCGATGATCTGCCGCCGCCTTGGGTGCGGCCCGCGCATGCGGCGAATTTCTCGGCTGCCGAGCAGAAGGATTACTGGGCTGCGGTCGAGCGTTTCTATGATCGCCTCGACGCGGAGACGGACAGCGACCGGCCGATGTCGGATTGCTTCGAGCCGGGCGGACGCTGGAATGCGGTGCTCGGCGCGATGGTGACCTACATCAACGGCGCCGAAGCCGGCAAGATGTCGTTGCGCGAATACGCGGTCTATCACGACAGCGGCATCAACCAGCGCATGGAACGTGGCTATGGCGCGCTGGTTGAAGCCTATGCGGCGCCGCTCGACATCCGGCGCGACTGTCCGGTCACGCTGATCGACCATTCGGGCGCGCGTGTGCGCGTCGTGACACCGCAAGGCGAGCTCTTCGCGCGCGCCGTGATCGTCGCGGTGCCGCCCGGCGTGATCGCAACCGAGGCGCTGCGTTTTTCGCCTGCCCTGCCGGCCAAACGCGATGCCGCGCATGCGCTGCCGCTCGGCGTTGCCGACAAGGTTTTCCTCAAGCTCGACCGCCCCGAAGATCTGCCCATCGACACGCGCCTGTTCGGCTCGACCACCACGATCGAAACCGGCAGCTACACGCTGCGCCCCTTCGGCCGGCCGATGATCGACGGCTATTTCGGCGGCGAATTCGCCCGCACCATCGAGCGCGAGGGCGATGGCGCATTCGCGGCCTTCGCGATCGAGCAGATCGCCGCCGTGCTCGGCAACGACATGCGCAAGCGCCTCACGCCGGTCGCCGAGTCCGCCTGGGCGCGTGACCCGTGGTCGCTCGGCGCCTATTCGTATGGCAATCCGGGCGCCGAGAAAGCGCGGGCGGCGCTGGCAGCGCCGGTGAATGAACGGCTGTTCTTTGCCGGCGAGCATTGCTCGCCACGCGACTTCTCGACCGCGCACGGCGCCTATCGGTCAGGCATCGCGGCCGCGCGCCAGGCCCTCAAGGCGCTGCAAGCCCTGGGGGCATGATTTCCGCAAAACCATGGCGCGCGCGGGCGATGTTGCATTCCGGATCGCCCGGCTGGCAGGCGCGGCAGACGTCCGGCCGCACCGCATAGATCGAGCACGCGGTCGCAACGCCGACCTTGCCGGTGAGCGCCGCGCAGCGATCGCCCTCGCAGCGCATCCTGCCCTGCGAGTCGTCGATCAGCGACTGCGGAATACGCGCCAGCGCCTCCTCGCCCTCGAGCGAGAAGCGTGGCCAATCCGCCGACGTGGCACAGCACGCCCCGCAGCTCTGGCACAGTGTCGAGAGATCCGCCGTCATCGCGCCGGCTTAGCGCATAGCCCGCTGCGCGGCACCCGTTATTTTTACCCGGATAATATTGACAAGCTAATTTTACCCGGGTAAATCCTTCGACGAACATTGGAGACTCATCATGACCACCTGCACGGCCTTTGCCGGTATCCGCCGCATCGCGTCCGGCACCGTCGTGGATGTCGCCCTGGCGGCAAAGCCGGCAGCGGATCGCGGCGACAGCGTCCTGATTTTCGACGACACGACCGCGCAGACCATCGAGGTCGATTTTCGCGGCACTGAAGCCGACGTCAGCGCCCGGCTGGCGCAGCGCACGGATCTCGGCGCCGCGCCGGCGCCAGAAGCCGAAGCCCCGCGCGGTCCCGGTCGTCCCAAGCTCGGCGTCGTCGCGCGCGAGGTGACGCTACTGCCGCGTCATTGGGACTGGCTCGCAAGTCAGCCCGGCGGCGCGTCGGTCGCGCTGCGCAAGCTGGTCGAGCACGCCCGCCGCGCCAACGGCGACAAGGACCGC
>JBBWZU010000278.1:0-13848 GCA_039649225.1 Hyphomicrobiales bacterium
TGGGGCCGGAAGATGCCGCCAAGATCGGCGAGGAAGTCGGTCTGCCGACCCGCGTGGCAAGCTGGATCGCCAAGTCGAAAGAGCTCACCGCCGAGTGAGCAGCGTCATGATGGCCGGGGCCTTCCCGGCCATCCACGTCGTTCTTATTTTAACGCGATTGATCACCAAGACGTGGATGCCTGGAAAGCAGACGAGTTTACGCAGTCTGCGCATGCTTGACTGCTTCCGGCGGGCGTGACGGATTGAAGGATTTCAAGAACATGGCAAGCATCACCGCCTCGATGGTGAAAGAACTGCGCGAAAAGACCGGCGCGGGCATGATGGACTGCAAGACGGCGCTGACCGAGACCAATGGCGACATGGAAGCCGCGGTCGACTGGCTGCGCAAGAAGGGTCTGTCGAAGGCCGCCAAAAAGGCCGGCCGCGTTGCGGCCGAGGGCCTCATCGGCGTCTTCACGGCCCCGCTGAAAGGCTCCATCGTCGAGGTCAATTCCGAGACCGACTTCGTCGCGCGCAACGATCACTTCCAGGGCCTGGTCAAGATGATCGCCGATGTCGCGCTCAGCGTCGGCGGCGATGTCGAGAAGATTCTGGCCGCCAAGGCCGGCACGATGACGATCGCCGAGGCAATCTCGTCCGCGATTGCCACCATCGGCGAGAACATGACGCTGCGCCGCGCCGCCGTGCTGTCGGTCGGCCAAGGCGTGGTCGCGACCTATGTGCACAACCAGATCTCCGAGGGTCTCGGCAAGATCGGTGTGCTGGTCGCGCTCGAGTCGCCCGGCAACACCCAGGAGCTCGCCGCGATCGGCCGGCAGGTCGCGATGCATATCGCCGCCGCAAATCCGATCGCGATCGATGCCTCCGGTGTCGATCCGGCCGTCATCAAGCGCGAGAAGGACATCCTGGCCGACAAATTCCGCCAGCAGGGCAAGGCCGAGGCGATGATCGAAAAGATCACCGAGTCGGGCTTGAAGACCTTCTTCAAGGAGCAGACTTTGCTCGAGCAGCCGTTCATCCACGACGACAAGAAGAGCGTCGGCCAGGCGCTGAAGGAATACGAGGGCAAGGTCGGCGGACCGATCAAGGTCACCGACTTCGTGCGTTACGGTCTCGGTGAAGGCATTGAGAAGCCGCCATCCGACTTCGCCGGCGAAGTCGCGGCCGCTGGCGGTTCGACCTGACGTCGGCAGCGCCGCCGCGATAGGCTCGTCGAGAGCACAGAGAGACCAGGGGCATGCCCGCTTATCGCCGCGTGATCGTGAAAGTGTCGGGTGAGGCGTTTTCCGGCCCGAACGACTTCGGTATCCACGCGCCGACCATCGAGGCCATCGTCGGCGATCTCAAGGCGGCGCGGGCGCTCGGCATCACGATCGCGGTCGTGGTCGGCGGCGGAAACCTGATCCGCGGCGCCGAGGAGGCGGGAGCCTGGCTGTCGCGCCCGACCGCCGACGCCATGGGCATGATGGGCACCGTCATGAACGCCTTGGTGCTCGAGGCCGCGCTGGAGCGGGCCGCTGTCCCGGCGCGCGCCATGTCGGCGCTCTCGATGCCGCAGGTGTGCGAGACCTATGAGCGTCAGCGTGCACTGCGGCATCTGGAAGACAACCGGGTGGTGGTGTTCGCCGGCGGCACCGGCAACCCGTTCTTCACCACCGACACCACGGCTGTGCTGCGCGCCGCCGAGATGGACTGCGACGCCGTGCTCAAGGCCACCAATGTCGACGGGGTCTACAGCGCCGATCCGAAGAAGGACCCGGCCGCCACCCGCTACGACCGGCTGACCCATGAGGAGGCGATCCGCCGGGAACTGAAGGTGATGGACGCCACCGCCTTCGCGCTTGCCCGGGAAAACCGTATGCCTATCATTGTGTTCTCGATCCGCGAGCCGGGTGCCATCGCGGCCGTTCTGGACGGCAAGGGACGCGCGACGTTCGTTGGGTGATCACCCGGCGGGCTGTTCCACGAATGGCATCAGCGTGAAGAAGGATCGGCGTCACCGGGGAAAGTCATGGCAGCACCAACTCACAATCTCGACGACATCAAGCGCCGCATGCAGGGCGCGCTGACCTCGCTCAAGACCGAACTTTCCGGCCTGCGCACCGGCCGGGCATCGACGAGCCTGGTCGAGCACGTGCAGGTCGACGCCTACGGCACGCACATGCCGCTCAATCAGCTCGCGACCGTGAGCGTGCCCGAGCCGCGCATGCTGTCGGTGCAGGTGTGGGACCGCTCGATGGTTCACGCGGTGGAGAAGGGAATCAGTGCCGCCAATCTCGGGCTCACGCCGAATACCGAGGGGCAGGTGATCCGCCTGCGCGTTCCCGAGCTCAACGAGGAGCGCCGCAAGGAGCTCGTCAAGGTCGCGCACAAATATGCCGAAGCCGCGCGGGTCGCGATCCGGCATGTCCGCCGCGACGCCATGGACGTGCTCAAGAAGCTGGAAAAAGACCTCAAGACGATGAGCGAGGATGAGCACAAGCGTCAGTCCGAGCTGGTGCAGAAGACGACCGATCAGGCCATCTCCGATGTCGACGGCGCGCTCGCCGGCAAGGAGAAGGAGATCATGACGGTATGATGGGGCGGGGCCGGTAGACATCATGGCGCACGCGCCCAAGATCGATGAGATCAAGATCGATGGGATCGAGATCGCCGAGACCGCGATCGCCGGAGGCGAGGTGCCGCGTCACGTCGCCATCATCATGGACGGAAACGGCCGCTGGGCCGCGGCGCGCGGGCTGCCGCGCGTCGAGGGGCACCGGCGCGGCGTCGAGGCGTTGCGCAAGACCGTCCGCGCGGCCGGCGATATGGGCATTGCCTGCCTGACGCTGTTTTCATTCTCGTCGGAGAACTGGCAGCGCCCACCGTCCGAGGTGCGCGACCTGATGGGACTGCTGCGCCGCTTCATCCGCAACGATTTGGCCGAGTTGCACGCCAGCAATGTGCGCGTGCGCGTGATCGGCGAGCGCGCCGATCTCGATCCGAGCATCCGCCGCCTGCTGGAGGAAGCCGAGGATCTTACCGTCAACAATGACGGGCTGATCCTGGTCGTCGCCTTCAACTACGGCGCCCGCGACGAGATCGCGCGCGCGGTGCGCCGCATCGCCGAGGACGTGGCGAGCGGCAAGCTCAAGCCCGACGCCGTGACGGCGGAACTGGTCGGCAGCCGGCTCGACGCGCCGGACCTTTCCGATCCCGACCTCATCATCCGCACCTCGGGTGAGCAGCGGCTGTCCAACTTCCTGCTCTGGCAGGCGGCCTATTCCGAGCTGGTATTTACGGCGGTCTACTGGCCGGACTTCGATGGCGCGGCGCTGGAAGCCGCGATCGAGGAATATCGCCGCCGCGAGCGCCGGTTCGGCGGACTTGTTGCCAGGACTGCCGCGACGTCCGCCGCCGCAAAGACCGGGTCCTGATTTCGTGACCGGTCCCGATCCGGCGACCTCCGGTCCGAGCAATCTGGCGCTGCGCATCGCCTCGTCGGCCGTGATGGCGCCGATCACGATCTTCATCGCATGGCTGGGCGGCTGGCCGTTCGTGCTGTTCTGGACCCTCGCGGCCTGCGTGGTGCTGTGGGAGTGGACGATGCTGGTGCGCGGTGCGAACCCGGAACCGACTGAGGCCCGGTTTGCCGCCTGGATGCTGGTCGGCCTGGTCTATGCGGGCATCCTGCTGCTCGGGCCGGTCGCGTTGCGGCGCGATGCTGAATTTGGCTTTGCGGCGATCCTGTTCCTGTTCGCCGTGGTCTGGACTACCGATATCGCGGCCTATTTCACCGGCCGGGCGCTGGGCGGTCCAAAGCTGTGGCCCGCGGTCAGCCCGAAGAAGACCTGGTCCGGTGCCATCGGCGGCATGGTCGGAGCGGTCGCGGCGGGGCTTTTCGTCCTTACGCTCATGGGGCTTGCCGTCGGCCCCATGCTGGTCCTTGTAGCGGCCGCGCTGTCGGCTATTTCTCAGGGCGGCGACCTGATCGAATCGTCGATCAAGCGCCACTTCGGCGCCAAGGATGCGAGCCACCTCATTCCCGGCCATGGCGGCCTGATGGACCGGCTCGATGGATTTTTGACAGCCGTGCTGGCTGCCGTCATGGTGGGATTGCTTCGCGGAGGTCTGGAAGGGCCTGCGCGGGGCCTGATTGTTTGGTGATTTGATGTTGCAAGAAACGTTACGCGGAACTCCGGCGCGCCAGTCGCATGCTGAGCCGCGCAGTGTCACAATTCTCGGCGCCACCGGCTCGATCGGATCGAGCACGGTCGACCTGCTCAAGCGCCAGAATGGGCGCTTTACCGTCAAGGCGCTGACCGCGCACAAGAACGGCGTGGCGCTCGCCAAGCTGGCGCGCGATCTCGGCGCCAACTTCGCGGCGGTGGCCGATCATGATGCCTACCGTGAGCTCAAATCGGAACTTTCAGGGTCCGGAATCGAGGCGGCGTCGGGTTCGGACTCGGTCGCCGAAGCCGCGCGCCGGCCGGCCGAATGGGTCGTCGGCGCCATCACCGGTACGGCGGGACTGGAACCCTCGCTCGCCGCGATCGAACGCGGCGCGACGCTGGCGCTCGCCAACAAGGAATCGCTGGTCTGCGCCGGGACATTGGTCATGCGCCGCGCCCGGGAAACCGGCGCGACCGTGCTGCCGGTCGATTCGGAGCACAATGCGCTGTTCCAGGCGATGACAGCCGGGCGGCGCGAGGATGTCACCAAGGTCATCATCACCGCCTCAGGGGGGCCATTCCGCACATGGACCAAGGCGCAGATTGAGAAGGCGACGCTCGCCGCCGCGCTCAAGCACCCCAACTGGTCGATGGGACCGAAAGTCACCATCGATTCGGCGACCCTGATGAACAAAGGCCTCGAAATTATTGAGGCGTATCACCTTTTCAATCTCAAGCCGGACGAGATCGAGGTGCTGGTGCACCCGCAGTCGATCGTCCACGGCATGGTGGAATTCCGTGACGGCTCGGTCCTCGCGCATCTTGGGCCCCATGACATGCGGGTCGCGATCGCGCACTGCCTCGCTTATCCCGACCGCATCGACGGGCCGGTGAAGCGCCTCGACCTTGCAGAGGTCGGCAGCCTGACATTCGAGAAGCCCGATCTCGAGCGCTTTCCGGCTTTGAGGCTCGCCTGGCAGGCCATGCGCGCCGGCTCGGGTGCGACGACCGTGCTCAACGCCGCCAACGAGATCGCGGTTGCTGAATTCGTGGCGGAAAAGATCAGCTTCACGGGTATTCCGGCACTCGTAGAAGCCACAATGGACGCCGCGTCCCGCCGCGGCATTATGCGCGAGCCCGACTCCATTGCGGACGCTCTGGCCGTTGACCATGATTCACGAAACTTGGCGCGCGAACTTTTGCCCGAAATAGCCTCAAAGGCATTTTAGGCTAATTTGAGCGAACGGCCCCGGGGGCAATCCGGGAGCAATGAGGACTTGATGGACATTCTTGGACATATCGGATCGCTGGGCGGGGTGTTCACCGGCTATCTCCTTCCCTTCCTGTTCGTTTTGACCATTGTCGTTTTCTTCCATGAGCTCGGGCATTTCCTGATCGCGCGCTGGTGCGGCGTACGGGTCATCACCTTCTCGATCGGCTTTGGACCGGAACTGATCGGCTTTAACGACCGTCGCGGCACGCGCTGGAAACTCTCGGCGATTCCGCTCGGCGGCTACGTCAAGTTCTTCGGCGACGAGAACGCCGCGAGCGTGCCCGATCAGGAGACGATCGCGGAAATGACCGAGGCCGAGAAGCGCGACAGCTTCTTCTACAAGAAGGTCAGCCAGCGCGCCGCCATCGTGGCCGCCGGGCCGATTGCGAATTTCATTTTGGCGATCGTGATTTTTGCCTGCGTATTCACTCTTTACGGCAAGCAGGCCGCCCCGGCGCGCGTCGACACCGTGCAGCCGAACAGCGTCGCGCAGGCCGCGGGCTTCCAGTCCGGCGACCTGATCGTTTCAATCAACGGCAAGACAATCGACACCTTCACCGACATGCAGCGCCTGGTGTCCACCAGCGCCGGCGAGTCGCTCGACATCGTCATCGACCGCGGCGGCGTGCGCCAGAGCGTCAAGGCGACCCCGGCTCTGACCGAGATGAAGGACAATTTCGGCAATGTGCACCGCATCGGCGTGCTCGGTATCACCGGCGCGCGCGAGCCGCCGGTTCCGGTCAATCCGTTCGTCGCCGTGAAGCTCGGCGTGGAGGAGACCTGGTTCGTAGTCGAGCGCACGCTGTCCTATATCGGCGGTGTCGTGGTGGGGCGAGAATCGACCGACCAGCTCGGCGGTCCGATTCGCATCGCGCAGGTGTCCGGACAGGTCGCGACCGCCGGATTCGTGGCACTGATTCATCTCGCCGCGGTGCTGTCGATCTCGATCGGGCTGTTGAACCTGTTTCCGATCCCGCTGCTCGATGGCGGCCACCTTTTGTTCTACCTGATCGAGGGCGTCCGCGGCCGTCCGCTGTCCGAACGGGCCCAGGAATATGGGTTTCGCGTGGGCCTCGCGATCGTGCTTTTGCTTATGATATTCGCGACTTTCAACGACATTGTTCACTTGGCCACATCGTGAACCGTGGCCATCCGGCAACGCATTGACGGAAAAGGAAATCCCGCCCCTGGGGAAGGTTTGCCTCGGGGGCCAAAGGCGTTAAGACTCTGGGGATTGCAGGCGTAAGGAAGCGAATCTGCCTGACACAGATTCTGCTAATTTGTGCTGCAAGGGGCGAGTGGGAATTAAGGGTAGGGCGCACAGCGCATGGGACTTTGGGTACGGGTGGTACGAGGATTGACCCTTGCGGGTCTGGTTCTCGGGGGGACGGTCGTCGGCGGTGTGACCGCGTCGGTGACGACGGCGACGTATGCCGTTGCGCAGGGCGCGTCCCAGATCGCAGTCGAGGGAAACCGCCGCGTCGAGAGCGATACGATTCGCTCCTATTTCCGCTTGGCGCCGGGCGAACGCCTCGATGCCCTCAAGGTCGATGAAGGCGTCAAGGCGCTGTTCGCGACCGGCCTGTTTGCCGACGTGCGCCCGACCTTCAACGGCAACCGTGTGCTCATCACGGTGGTGGAAAACTCCGTCATCGGCCGCGTCCAGTTCGAGGGCAACAAGCGCGTCAAGGACGAGCAGCTCACCCAGGAAATCCAATCCAAGCCGCGCGGCGCGCTTTCGCGCCCGACGGTGCAGTCCGACGTGCAGCGCATCGTCGAGGTTTATCGCCGCGCGGGCCGTTACGACGTGCGCGTCGAGCCCAAGATGATCGATCGGCCGAACAATCGCGTCGACCTCGTGTTCGAGATCAACGAGGGCGGCAAGACCAGCGTCAAGGAGATCGATTTCGTCGGCAATCGCGCCTATTCGGGCTATCGCCTGCGCGACGTGATCAAGACCGGCCAGAGCAGCATTCTCAGTTTCCTCAAGAACAACGACCTTTACGATCCCGACCGCATCGAATCGGATCGCGAGCTGCTGCGCCGCTACTATCTCAAGAACGGCTATGCGGACGTGCGTATCGTTTCGGCCGTCGCCGAGTTCGATCCCGGCCGCAACGGCTTCGTCCTGACCTTCACGATCGATGAGGGCGATCGCTACAACTTCGGCGCCATCGACATCCAGTCGGGCGTGCGCGACGTCGACACTGCGGTCCTGCGCGGCAAGCTGCGCTTCTCCTCCGGCACCACCTACAATGCCGAGCTGCTGGAGAAGGCGGTCGAGGAAATGACGATCGAGATGTCCAAGCGCGGCTATGCGTTTGCGACAGTGCGCCCGCGCGGCGACCGTATTTTCGAGACGCATACCATCAATATCGTGTTCAGCGTGGAAGAAGGCGCGCGCGCCTACATCGAGCGCATCAATGTGCGCGGCAACACGCGGACTCGCGACTACGTGATCCGGCGCGAGTTCGATATCGCGGAAGGCGATGCCTACAACAAGGTTCTGGTCGACCGTGCGGAGCGGCGGCTGAAGAATCTCGGCTTCTTCAAGAATGTGAAGATCGGCACGGAGCCGGGGTCGTCGGCGGATCGCGTCGTTCTCAATGTCGATGTGGAAGAGCAGTCGACCGGCGAGTTCGCGGTTGCGGGCGGCTACTCGACCGCCGACGGCGTCGTCGCGGAGGTCTCGGTCGGCGAGCGCAACCTGATGGGCCGCGGCCAGACGGCGCGCGCGTCGGTCACCTATGGACAGCGTACGCGCGGCGTCGAGCTGAACTTCGGCGAGCCGTACTTCCTCGACTATCGGCTTGCCTTCGGCATCGACCTGTTCGCCAAGCAGATCGACTCGTCCTCGTACTATACCTACCGGCAGGAGACGATCGGCGGCGGCTTCCGTTTTGGCATTCCTCTGCGCGAGGATCTGGCGCTTCAGCTGCGCTACTCGGCCTATCGCCAGAAGGTCGATCTCGATCAGATCCTGCAGAACTGTAACAACATCAATCCCGACTTCATCAACACGTTCCCGACGCCGGGCAACCCGGCCTTCCCGGCCGCCGCCACCAACTGTTATGCCGACGGTGAAGCGTCGGCCTCCACCAAGCAGCTGGTTGCGGCCGGACCCGCGATCGTGTCGCTGGTCGGCTATGGCCTCGTCTACAACACGGTCGACAACAACCGGGCGCCGACACGCGGTATCCTTGCCGAGATCCGTCAGGACTTCGCCGGCGTCGGTGGCGACGTGAACTTCATCCGCACCACCGCCGATGGCCGCTACTACTACGAGATCATGTCCGAGGTCGTCTCGGTTCTGCACGTGCAGGGCGGCTACGTCACCGGCTGGGGTGACAAAGACCTGCGCATGCTCGACCACTTCCAGATGGGGCCGAACCTGGTGCGCGGCTTCCAGACGGCCGGCATCGGTCCGCGCGACCTGACGGTCGGCACCACGCAGGATGCGCTCGGCGGCACCATGTACTGGGGCACGTCGTTCGAGGTGCAGGTACCGATCTGGGGCCTGCCGAAGGACTTCGGCATGCGCTTTGCGGCCTTCGCCGACGCGGGTTCGGTCTGGAACTACCGTGGCCCGACGGCCTTCCCACAGACCGGCCTGTCGGTCACGACGGTCGATCCGATCACCGGCAAGAACACCAATGATATGCTGATCCGCTCCTCGGTGGGCGCCGGCCTGATCTGGGACTCGCCGTTCGGGCCGATCCGCATCGACTACGCGTTCCCGCTCACCAAGGATCCGAACGATCGCGTCCAGCAGTTGCGCTTCAGCGGCGGCACCAAGTTCTGACGTCGTCCTGGGACGTGTTTTCGGATAGGATCACGCGCGGCTTGACCCTGAGCCGCGTCACGGCGGACCACCAGGCGGGATGACCGAGCCGCTGTTCTTCGAGCGCCCGAACGGGCTGACCGCGCAGGAGATTGCGGCGCTGACGGGTGCCGTGGCGCGGTCGGGCGCGACGGCCGAGCGGCGGATCAGCGGCATCGCGGCGCTCGACCGTGCCGGACCGCGCGATCTGGTGTTCCTGCAGAACCCGAAATACGCCGCGCCGTTCGCCACCACGCGCGCCGGGATGTGCCTGACGACCGAGCGCTTCGCGCCGAGCGCCCCGGCGCATGTCGCCGTCCTGGTCACGCCGGCGCCTTATCGGGCATTCGTGGCGGTTGCCCAGGCGCTTTACCCCACCGCGCTGCGCCCATCCTCGCTGTTCGAGGCGCATGGCGTATCGGCCGGGGCCCACGTGCATCCGACGGCGCGCCTCGAATCCGGCGTGACCGTCGATCCGGCGGCCATTATCGGCCCGCGCGCGGAAATCGGCGCCGGCACCGTGATTGCGCCGACTGCCGTGATCGGGCCGCAGGTCCGCATCGGGCGGGACTGCGTGATCGGGGCCGGCGCAACGATCGTGCATGCGCTGATCGGGGACCGGGTGGTCATTCATGCCGGCGCGCGCATCGGACAGGACGGATTTGGCTACCTGCCGGGCCCCCGTGGGCACGGCAAGGTGCCGCAGATCGGGCGTGTCATCATCCAGGACGGCGTTGAGATCGGCGCCAATGCGACCATCGACCGGGGCGCGATCCGCGATACCGTGATCGGAGAGGGGAGCAAGATCGACAACCTGGTCCAGATCGCGCACAACGTGGAGATCGGGCGCCATTGCGTGCTCGCCTCACAGACCGGGATCTCCGGCAGCGTGACGGTTGGAGACTTCGTCATGATGGGCGGCAAGGTCGGGATCGCCGACAATGTCACCATCGGCTCCGGCGCCATGCTGGCGGCCGGCAGCGGCGTGATGTCGAACGTGCCGCCCGGCGCGAAGTGGGGCGGCTCGCCGGCCGGCCCGGCGCGCGAATGGCTGAAGGGTGCGGCCGCCCTGCGGCGGCTGGCGCGGCGCGGCGGCACCAACGAGGCTCAGGGGGCAGACGAATGACCGGCAAGACGATCGAGGCCGTTGGCGTGAAGGAGATCCTTGAATCTCTGCCGCACCGCTATCCGTTCCTGATGGTCGACCGCGTCATCAAGATGAACGGCGACGAGAGCGCCGTCGGCATCAAGAATGTCAGCTTCAACGAGCCGCAATTCCAGGGACACTTTCCGGGCGCGCCGGTGTTTCCCGGCGTGCTGATGATCGAGGGCATGGCGCAGACCGCGGGCGTGCTGTGCATCGCCTCGGGTGCGGTCGGCAAGGCCAAGACGGTCTACTTCCTCACCATCGACAAATGCAAGTTCCGCAATCCCGTCGGGCCCGGCGACGTGATCGAATATCACATGACCAAGAAGGCGCAGCGCAAGAACATGTGGTGGTACTACGGCAAGGCCATGGTCGCCGGTAAAGTCGTCGCGGAGGCCGAGGTCGGCGCGATGATCATCGAAGCGTGAGCGGCGGCGTGCTGGCTATTGATCCTTCGGCGAAGATCGCCCCGACCGCCGTCATCGGCGCTAACGTCGAAATCGGCCCCTATTGCGTGATCGGTCCCAACGTCACGATCGGCGACGGCTGCAAGCTTGTCGCGCAGGCGCACGTCACCGGCCACACCACGATCGGCGCCGGCACCACGATCTATCCGTTCGTCTCGCTCGGCACGCCGCCGCAGTCGGTGCACTACCGCGGCGGTTCGACCCGGCTCACGATCGGCGCGCGCTGCCAGATCCGCGAAGGCGTCACCGTCAATATCGGCACCGAGGACGGCGGCGGCATCACGACGGTCGGCGATGACTGCTTCCTGATGGCCGGATCGCATGTGGCGCATGATTGCCACGTCGGCAATCACGTGGTGTTCGCCAACAACGCGGTGATCGGCGGCCATGTCGAGATCGGCGACTATGTGTTTCTCGGCGGGCAGGCTGCGGTGCTGCAGCGCGTGCGCGTCGGCGAGAGCGTGATGGTTTCCGGCTATACGGCGCTGCGCGAGGACGCGGTTCCGTTCGGCTATGTGCTGCATCCGATCGGCCGCCTGGTCGGCCTCAACGTCGTCGGCATGCGCCGGCGCGGGTTCTCGCGCGACACGATCAAGGCGATCCGCGCGGCGTACCAGACGCTGTTCGAGAGCGGCGACGAGGCGAAGTTCTCCAATCGGCTCGATCAGGTCGAGGCCGCCCATGGCGCCGTGCCGGAGGTCGCCCGCATGACGGCGTTCCTGCGCGCCGCCAAGAAGCCCGTCATGATGACGAAGCCGCGCGGCTCGAATTCCGATACGGGCGAATAACACATGAACGTGGGCATCCCGGCGAGCGCGGTGCCGCTGGATGCCAGTCCGGCAAGCCCGCTCGCGATCATTGCGGGCGGCGGCTCGCTGCCCATTGCGGTCGCGCGCGCCGCAGAAATGCGCGGACGCCGTGCCGTCATGTTTCCGGTGCGCGGCTGGGCCGATCCATCGGTCGAGGCATTTCCGCACCACTGGATCGCGGTCGCGCAGGTGGGCCGCTTCCAGCGTCTGGCGCGCGCGGAAGGGTGCCGCGATGTCGTCTTCATCGGCAGCGCGGTTCGTCCGCCGTTGCGCTCCTTGCGCGTTGATTGGGGGACGCTGCGGCTGTTGCCGGAGATCGCGCGCAGCTACCGCGGCGGCGATGATCATCTGCTCACCAGCGCGGCACGGATTTTCGAGGCGCAGGGATTCCACATCGTCGGCGCGCATGAGATCGCCCCGGAGATCTTGATACCGGCCGGGCCGATCGGACACCTTGAACCCACCGCTGGCGATCGCGCCGACATCGGGCGCGGCCTTGCGCTGCTGGCCGCGATGGGACCCTTCGATATCGGGCAGGCGGCGGTGGTTGCCGCCAACCACGTGCTGGCGGTCGAGGCCGCGGAAGGCACCGACGCGATGCTTACGCGCATCGCCGAGCTGCGGGCTAAAGGCCGCATTCCGACGCCGCCCGGTGTGGGTGTGCTCGTGAAAGCTCCGAAGGTCGGTCAGGACTTGCGTTTCGATCTGCCGGCGATCGGCCCGCGCACCGTCGCCGAAGTCGCGCGCGCCGGCCTTGCGGGAATCGCCGTGGCGGCCGGCGGCTCGATCGTCGCCGAGCCGTCCGCGACGGTCGCGGCCGCCGACACCGCCAAGATCTTCGTCTACGGCATTCCGGGCGGGCAGCCGTGAGCAGGCTCTTTCTCGTGGCCGCCGAGGAATCCGGCGATGCGCTCGGTGGCGCGCTGATGGCGGCCTGGCGCACGCTCGATCCCGCCGCAAGCTTCGCAGGCGTCGGCGGGCGGGCCATGGGGCGCCAAGGCATCGCCAGCCCGTTTTCGACCGATGATCTCTCGATCATCGGATTTGCCTCGATCCCGCAAAAGCTGCCGCTCATCCTGCGCCGTATCGCTGAGATCGCGGATGCCGTGATCGCGGCGCGCCCCGACGCGCTGATCATCATCGACAGTCCGGATTTCACCCATCGGGTGGCCCGCCGCGTGCGCAAGGCCGCGCCCGCGATCCCGATCATCAACTACGCGCCGCCGACGGTCTGGGCCTGGCGGCCGTGGCGCGCGCGCGCGATGCGCGCCTATGTCGACGAAGTCCTGGCGGTGCTGCCGTTCGAGCCGGCCGCCTTCGCGCGCCTCAGCGGTCCGCCGTGCAGCTATGTGGGTCATCCGCTCGCCGAGCGGATCGCCGATCTGCGGCCCAATGCCGGCGAGGCGGCGCGACGGCAGTCAGATCCGCCCACATTGCTGGTGCTGCCGGGAAGCCGGCGCAGCGAAATCAACCGCCTCGGGGCGATCTTCGGCGCCGCCATTGGGCAAGTCGCGGCGGGCCGCCCGCTCGACCTGGTGCTGCCGACGCTGCCGCATATCGAGGCGCAGGTGCGCGCGGCGGTCGCCTCCTGGCCGATCCGTCCGCGCATCGTGACCGGCGCAGCCGAAAAACACGCCGCGTTCCGGACAGCGCGCGCGGCACTCGCCGCCTCCGGCACGGTGACGCTGGAGCTTGCGCTCGCGCAGGTGCCGACGGTCGCGGCCTATCGGATTCCGGCCTGGGAGGGGCTGGTGTTCCGCATGATGGCTCATATCGACACCGCGATCCTCGCCAATCTGGTGCTCGGCGAGCGCGCCGTCCCGGAATATCTGCAGGGCGACTGTACGCCCGAGCGCCTCGCCGCTGCCGTAGTCCCGCTGCTCTCCGATACGCCGGAGCGGGCGCGCCAGCTCGCGGCCTTCGGGCGGCTCGACGGCATCATGGACCTTGGCGCGGCAGCCCCGAGCGTGCGGGCCGCGCGGGCGGTCCAGGACGTCATCGCCCGCCATGGCAAGGCGCCGGCTAGCGGCCTATACAAACCCTGAACCATCGACAATAACCGCACCCCGTTCTGGTACCTCATCCGACATGGCGAAAAGTAGAAGCGTGAAAACCGCGAGCCCGAAGCGGCCCAAAGCTGTCGCCGCCAAGCCTGTCGCGGCCAAGCCTATCGCGACCAAG
>JBBWZU010000297.1:0-11547 GCA_039649225.1 Hyphomicrobiales bacterium
CGCGGCGGCGCCTTCGGGGGCTGCGCCTACGCGCACCGCGGCCGGATATCGCTTGGCGAAACTCGTCGCATCATAGAACAGGAAATCCGCGCGTCTGCCGCCGGAGTGAACGCGCCAGACACTGTTCGGGGCCGACACCGGCTCGTCGATCAGGCGGCTCATGTGCTCGGCCGCGGTCCTCGGATCGGCGGCGAGAATCTCGATCGCCACGATGCGTGACGCGCCGTTCGCATGCTGCTGCAGCTCGGGAATCCAGACCGTGTGGCGCGTCAGATGCTGGCAGGCGAAAATGCGTATGCCACCCGGGCTCTCGGCGAGCGGCCAGCGGAACACATTGAACTTGGCTTCGCCCGTGCCGCCATTCGGCAGATCGACCGGCCGGCCGAAATGCACCGGCCCCAGCGGCTCGAGCCCGCGCGCCTTGAGCTCGGCGGCGCCAGCGGCGGCATTGTCGGTCGTGAATGCCGTGCGCTCGATGCCTTCGCGGTTCTTCAGAAAGTCGCGCGTCGGCTTGTTCTGCTCTGTCTCGTGCAACACGCCGAGCAGTTCGAGATAATCCTCGCCGAACATGATGGTGTAGTTACCCGAGCCCATTTGCGGCGAGTGTGTGCCGCGCGGCGAGAGCGTGAAGCCGAGCTTCTTCCATTGCGCCGCCGCAGCATCCAGGTCGCGGACCGCGACGACGACATGGTCGGCACCCAGAATATGCTTCAGCGGCATCGTATGTCCTTTCTGGCGAATGCAACTACAGTCTTCTATCCGGGAATGTCGCGAGCCAGTGTTTCGCGATGTGAACGCGCGGCGCGATCCAGGCCACGCCGCTCGCCGTGATGTGCCGCAGAATGCAATCGAGCGCCGCCATCCGCGCCGGCCGCCCAATGATGCGCAAATGCAGGCCGATCGACATCATTTTCGGTGCCGTCTCGCCCTCGCGCACAAGCCAGTCGAACGCCGCGATGACGTACTCGGAGAAGTCGGCGCCGCGAAATCGCGCCGCGTTGTAGAATTGCATGTCGTTGGTATCGAAGGCGTAGGGGATCACCAGATGGCGCTTCCCCGCGACGGTGAGGTCGTAGGGAAGATCGTCATTGTAGGCATCGCTGTCGTAGAGAAATCCACCGTCCTCGACCAATAGCCGGCGGGTATTTGGCGATGTCGCGGAGCGCGTGTGCCAGCCGACCGGCCTTTGCCCGGTGGCTTGCTCGATCGCCGCGACGGTGCGGGCGATGGCCTGCCGCTCCGCCGTCTCCCCCATTCCGGCGTGACTCTCCCAGCGCCAGCCATGCGCCGAGACTTCGTGATCACGCGCAACAGCGTCGCGAGCAAGTTCCGGCGAACGCTCGACCGCGCGACCGCACGCGCTGACCGTCACTTTGACACCATGCGCATCGAACAAATCCATGATGCGCCACCACGCGGCGCGCGTGCCGTACTCGAAATGGCTCTCGATGCACGGGTCCGGACCTTCAAGCCGATGCGTGGTTTCGTAGATTCCTTCATTGACGGGATCGCCATCCGAAACCGCGAATTCCCCGCCCTCCTCGAAATTGACCACCAGCGAAACCGCAACGCGCGCGCCGCCCGGCCAGCGCGGATCGGGCGGTTTGCCGCGATAGCCGGCGAGATCGCGGTGCCAGGACGGCTGTGTGGATTCGGCAGTCATGATTTCAGTCCGAGGTTCCAGCCATGCGATGCAGGCCGACAAGACGATCGCTGGCAAACAGCAGCACGACCGTGCCGGCAAGAATCAGCGTCGAGAGTGCCGCAAGCGTCGGATCGGGCGCCTCCTCGATGTATTGCAGCATCCGGATCGGCAAGGTCTTGGTGCGCACGTCGGCGAGAAAGATCGACACCGGATAATTGTCGAAGGATGCCAGGAAGCTGAACAGGCCGGCGATCAGGAACGACGGCGCAAGCGCCGGCACCATCACACGCACGATACCGCCCGGATAGGTGCAGCCGAGCGTGCGTGCCGCCTCGACCAGCGTGAAATCGAAACGCGCGAGCCCCGAGATCATGGTGCGCGCCACATAAGGCAGCGTCACGACCAGATGCGCCACCAGCAGCGCGCTCCAGGTTGCGGTGAAGGCGATGGCGCGAAAATATTGCAAGAGGGCAATGCCGAGAACGAGACCGGGCATCATCAGCGGAGAGACGAGTGCGGTTGCAAACACCGATGCGCCAGGCAGCTTGCCGCGCGCGATCGCAATCGCGGCCAGCGTGCCGCAGACGAGCGAGATTGCGGTCGACAGCAGCGCGATCTGAAGCGACAGCCAGAGCGAGGGCCAGAACCCATCGAGCTTGCCGATGCGGCCATACCAGCGCAGCGATGCGCCTTCGATCGGCAGGTCGAACACCGGCGTCGGCGAAAAGCTTGCCGCGACAATCACCAACAGCGGCGCAAGCAGAAACAACGCCGCACCGACAGCCATCACCCAGGCGAATACAATGGCAAGGCGCGCGATCATCGTGCGGCCTGCTCGCGGCCGAGGCGCGTGCTCAACGCCACGACCACGATCGCGATGATCAGCAGCACAACGCCGGCGGCGGCCCCAAACCCCGGCTCGCGCGCCAACAGGTATGCCTTGGCGATGGTGGTGGCGAGCGTCGGATAGCGCTCCCCGATCAGCAATGTCGGCACCACGTAAGCCGAAACCGACAGCGAAAACACCAGCGCGACGCCCGCGATGATGCCCGGCAGCGTCATCGGCACGATCACGCCGAAAAACGTCACCAGGGGCGAAGCGCCGAGCGTCGCCGCGGCCTCCGAAAGGCGCGGGTCGAGCTGGGCAACGACGGCGTAGATCGGCAGGATCATGAATGGCAGGAAGATGTTGGCCGTGCCGACGATCAGCGCGGTCTCGGTGAAGATCATGCGGATCGGATCCTCGATGATGCCGAACGCCATCAAGGTCTGGTTCACCACGCCGTCGCTGCGCAGCAGGATCGTCCAGGCGAAGGCCTTGACGATCACGCTCGCCGCCAACGGCAGGAATAGCGTTGCGAGCAGCAGCGAGCGGACGGCGCCGCGGGCGCGCGCCAACGCAAAGGCCGCCGGATAGCTGATGGCGAGCGTGATGATCGTGGTCAGCAGCCCGAGGCGAAGCGAATTCCAGATGACGCCGAGATAATACGGCGTGCCGAGCAGGCGGCGATAGTTCGCGAACGTCAGGCCGTCAGGGCCGATCACGCTGACGCCGAGAAGCAGCAGAAGCGGCAAAGCGAAGATGCCGGCGAGGATCAGGAACGACGGCAGTGCAAATCCGAACGCCGTCAACCGCTCGCGATCGACCGCGGGCTTCTGCGCCGGAAGGGCGAGCACCGCCTCGGTCATGCACGCGCCTCCGCCGGGAACGCAAAGGTCTCGGACACCGGCCAGGTCAGACGGATCTCTTGGTCGACACGCGGCATCGCGGCATCACGACCAGAGAGTTCAGCGAGCAGGCTCTCGCCCGCACCTGCATCGACATCGACCAGCGTGCGCGAGCCCTGGAACACGACGGACCGCACGCGGCCAGCGACTGAGTTCGCGTCCATCACCGCACCCGGACGCAGGTGCTCCGGCCGCGCCGCGACCACGACCGGCGAGCCTGCGACGAAATTTCCCATCGCCGATAATCGCCCAACCCGCGTGTCGACCTCGACCTTGCCGTCCTGTGAGCCGACCACCGTACCGGCAATGCGCGTCGAGAGGCCAACGAAGTTCAACGCGAACAGGCTTGCGGGACGCGAATAGAGCTCGCGCGGTTCAGCGAGTTGCTCAATCCGGCCCTTGTTCATGACGGCGACGCGATCCGACATGGTCAGCGCCTCGTCTTGATCGTGCGTGACGAAGATCGCGGTCGCGCCCACGTTCTGCAGCAGGCGGCGCAACTCGACCTGCATCTCCTCACGCAGCTTGCGGTCAAGTGCCGAGAGCGCCTCGTCGAACAGCAGCACGTCGGGTTCGACCGCAATGGCGCGCGCCAGCGCGACACGTTGCTGCTGGCCGCCGGAGAGTGCGGATATTCGCCGCTTGGCGAGATGCTCGAGCTTGACCAGCGACAGCGCGCGCTCGACCGTCGCCTCGATTTCAGCCTTGCCGCGGCCGCGCACTTTCAGCCCGAAAGCGACATTGCCCGCGACGGTCAGGTGTGGAAACAGCGCGTAGCTCTGAAACACCACGCCGACATTGCGCCGATGCGGCGGAACCAGCGTGATGTCGCGCCCGGCAAGTTCGACGTGGCCCTGATCCGGCTGGGCAAGTCCCGCAATCGCACGCAGCAGCGTGGTCTTTCCGCAACCTGAAGGTCCAAGCAAGGTCACCAGTTCGCCGCGCCGGATCGTCAGGTCAATCCGGTCCAGCACCGTCGTCGCGCCGAAGCGCTTGGAGACATTGCGGACGATCAGATGCGGTAGACCCGCGTCGGTCATGACATTTACTCAGTTCATCTCTTTGGCCCAGCGATCGACCCATCCGGCGCGATTCTTCGCCACAAAGGCCCAATCAGGTGCGAACAATGACGCGCTATCCGGAAAGCCGGCGGGCTTCGCAGTCATCTTGTTGGTCGGCGCAACAAAGGCCTTGTCGGCGAGGATCGTCTGCGCTTCCGGGCTGAGGAAGAAATCGATCACCGCATCGGAGAGATCGCCTGCCGGCGCGCCTTTAACCTTGGCGATACCTGACGGCATCGCAAAGCCGCCATCGGCCGGCACCGCAAGGTCGACCGGCGAGCCATCGGCTTTCCGGATCAGCGTGTAGGCGGAGAATTGGCCGGCGATCATCCAGGCTTCGCCCTGCTCCATCAGATTGATGGCCTGCGGCGCGTTGGCATAGACGTTGAGGAGATTAGGTTTGAGGCTCTTTGCCTTCTTGAAAGCCGCGTCGATCTCGTATTGGGCCTCCTTGTAGGGCTTGCCGGTTTCGAGATGCGCGGCGACGAGCAGGGTCCAGAAGCCTTCGGTATTCGACAGCGACGGAATGATGATCTTGCCGGCGAAACGCGGTTCCCAGATCTCCGCCCAATTTGCCGGCGGCGTTTTCATCCGTTTGGTCGAATAGGCGATTCCGGCCCAGGGCTTCTGGTAGTTCGCCCACATGCCGTCCTGATGCACGGCGCCGTCGACCAGCCGGCCGAGGTTTTGGATGGAGGACGCGGACATCGGCGCGATCAGGCCTTCGGCGGCCGCGGGCAGCATCACCGGATCATCCATGATGACGACAGAGATCTTCGGAGCGGCCTTGTCGGCCTGCATCTTCTGCAGATTGGTCAGCGAGTTGGTACCCTCGTAGAGCACCTTCACATCCAGCTTCTTCTCAAGCACCGGAAACAGGTCGGCGTTGAAATATTTCGCCGCGCCGGCAGGGCCGCCGATCACAATCTCCTTCGTGGCGGCGCGAACAAGGGCCGGCATGCTGATTGTCGCGGCCAGCGCGGCGCTCGCTTGCAAGAGGCCGCGGCGGGTTGGTGCGCGCATGAATCTCTCTCCCTGTGTTGCGTGGCGTAGAGCCATGGGAAACAGCAAGCGCCGTGCCAAATGTGCACATTTCTTTATTTGCAAATCATTACAACCGCTTACATGAAACTAAGGGCATTCACCGTCCGCCCATTGAAAGAATGTGCACATAATTTGGGGGTGACTGTGCACATAATTTGCGCCTAGCTACATGCGCATGACCGAAGCACGAACGCCGCGTCGAAGAACTGGAAAAGCCGATCCGGAAACGGACGAGGCCATCTATCGGGCGATCTTGCGCGCCATCATGGAAGGCAAGCTCAAGGCCGGCACCAAGCTGGTGGAAAATCCGCTGGCGCGGATCTTCAAAGTCTCGCGTGAGCGCATCCGCAAGGTGCTGCATCGGCTCGGCGCGGAGCGGCGGCTGGAAATGATCCCGAACCGCGGTGCGCGCGTGCCGCGCCCGACGCTCGACGACGTGCGCAGCGTCTACGAGGCCCATCGCGTGCTGGAAGCCGGCGTCCTCGTCCAGCTCATCCGCGTCCTCGACGACAAGCTTCTCACGCGCCTCGATGCGCATCTTGCCGAAGAGCGCGCCGCCGCGAACCGCGCCGATCGCGCCAACTCTGTCAGGCTGTCGGGCGCATTTCACCTTCACCTCGTGGACGCGCTCGGCAACGCGGATCTGTCGCGCTTCCTGCGCGATCTGCTCAGCCGCTCCTCGGTCATGGTCTCGGTTTATGAACCAGCCACGCAATCGATCTGCGCCGTGGATGAACATGGCGCCATCGTCGACGCCCTGCGCGCGCGCGATGTAGCACGCGCTATCGACGTGTCGCGCGAGCACTTCCTGCACGTTGAAGCTAGGCTTCGCCTCGAGAAGGATGCCTCAGCCTCCGAGGATCTGGCGGCGATCTTTGGACACGGCAGCGATCGTCAGAGCGGCGCGGTGCGCCTGCACAGAAAATCGCCAGACCGGCGTGGCACGCGAGCAAGTCTTCAGCATCCGGAATCGCGCTGAGCCGCAGTTCCGATCCGACTCCTCCGAGAATCAACGGCTTATGCGGCTGGCACGCATCATGCTTCGCAGATAGCAGCGCAGCGTCGCTTCGGCGGCAGCTTCCGGTTGGCGTGCCACACAACTGCGGGGACCATGCGATGATCGCATCCCTCCTCAGGCTTGGTGTGCGCGCGCTGGGCCTCAGCGGCCTTCTGCGTTCAACGCCGTTTGATCGGACGACGCGCGCTCATTCGCGCAACGTGACCGCGGTTACGTATCGCGCTTCTTCTCGACGCCGACACCTCATCCCGCTTCATCCGCCGACACGACAGGGGAGATTGACCATGTGCGATCGCATTGGCTGCATGCACTTGCCGAACTTCAAATCGATGGACTTCAGCCGTCGCAAATTCCTGCGGACCACGGCCGCGACCACGCTGACGATGGCGGTCGGCGGCGGTCTCATGGGGCCGGCGCACGCCGCCAGCGCCATCAAATCCACGCATGGCACCGGCTTCTGCAATCTCAACATCTTCCTGTCGCATGCGGTGCAGACCGCGAAGGACGACGGCGTCGAGCTTGTATTCATCAATACACCGACCTTCGCCGAGCAGGTGACGTTCCTCGGCATCGGCCAGGTCGACGTCGGGCTGATGCCCTATACGAGTTTCATGGCGCTGTTCGATGCCGGCGCGCCGGTGAAGATCGTTGCCGGCGGCGGCATCGAAGGCTGCGTGATTGTTTCGCAACCCGGCCTCGATACGCCAGAGAAGCTCAAGGGCAAGACGCTGGGCACCTTCCAGCTCGATACGCTCGAGGTCATGCCCTATGACTACCTGAAGAAGGCCGGCGTCAGCTTCAAGGACATCAAGGTCCGCTACATGGGCACGACACCGGAGGCGGTCGAGGCATTCAAGGCCGGCGCGCTCGACTGGATCTGCACCATCGAGCCATACGGCAGCGCGTTGCTCAACGACGTCAAAGGTTCGCACAAGCTCTCCGACGGCACGGACATCTACGGCAAGGGCTACACCGACTGCGTGCTCGCGTGCCGCACCGACCTGATCAAGCAAAACCCGGATGGGCTCAAGGCGCTCATCAAAGGCATGATGAAGGCGCAGGCGATGGCCGAAGCCAAGCCGGAGGAAACCCTCACCAAGCTGGTCGGCACCTACTACAAGACCTCGATGGAGAACGCCAAGATCGCGATGGGCAAGCAGCCCGCCGTGGTGGATGCGCGCAGCCAGACTCAGTTCATTCTCGACCGCACCGACTCGCTGGTCGAGATGGGTTACATTAAGAAGAAGCCCACCCGCGACGCTATCGACTGGACGCTGCTTGAGCAGGTCATCGCCGAGAACAAGGAGCTTTACGCGAGCCTTAAATACAAGTCCGCGTGAGCGATCCGGTGACCGATATCGCTCATCCCCAGGACGGAATAACCGATGTGGCCGGCGGAGATCGCTCTCCGCCGCCACGCCGCTTCGCCATGCCGGAGAACTTCGGGAAAGCCGCCGCGCGCGCCGTCTGGGCACTCGCATCAATCGGCCTGTTCGCCGCCATCTGGGAAATCCTGTGGTTCTGGGGCTTGGCCGACCCGAAGCTGTTGCCACCGCCGCATATCTTTCTTGGCAATTTTCCCGAGCAGGCCAAGTTCTTCAACACGGCGCAGCGCTGGCAGATCGGTGTCGGGCTCAACACCGGCCCTTCGGCCGAGATGGCGCTGCTGATCACGGTGTTCGCATCGGCGGCGCGCGTGCTGGTCGGCTTGCTGATCGCTTCAGTGCTGTCGATCAGCATCGGCGTGGCAGTGCGCTATTTCCTGATCGTCGAGAAGCTCGCACTTCCAACCATCACACTGCTCTCGCCGGTCTCGCCGATCGCCTGGCTGCCGGTCGCGATCTTCGTTTTCGGCATCGGCGACGCACCGGCCATTTTCATGGTCGTGATCGCGCTGTTCTTCCACATGGTGCTGGCGACCGTCAGCCAGATCGATGGCGTCAACCGCAATCTCATCAACGTCGCGCGCACCATGGGCGCGTCGAAGCGGCAGATCTACGCGCGCGTCATCATTCCGGCGATCCTGCCCGGCCTGCTGATGGTCCTGCGCCTCAATCTGTTCGGCGCCTGGATGGTGGTGCTGGTCGCCGAGTCGACGGGTGTCGGCTACGGCCTCGGGCAGGTCATCATGCTGGCGCGCAATACATTCAATCCTTCGCTGGTGTTCTTCACCATCGCGCTGATCGGCCTGCTCGGCTTTTGTTCGGACTGGCTGATGCGACTATTACAGCGCAAGATCCTCTATTGGGTGCCCGAGACGACGGGAGTGCTGCGTGGCCTCTAAACCGTTCAAGCCGTTCTCGTCCAAGGATGCGGTGGTCTGCCGCAATGTCGGCAAAGTGTGGGCGGAAGGCACCAAGCGAGCGCATGTCGCGCTGCGCGATGTCGATCTCGACGTGACGCCGGGCGAGTTCATCGTGCTGCTCGGCCCGTCCGGCTGCGGCAAGAGCACGCTGCTCTATCTCATCGCCGGCCTTGAGCAGGAATCCAGCGGTGAGATCTGGTCGTTCGGCGACCGCGTCGCCAGCCCCTCGCCTGAGCGAAGCCTCATCTTTCAGGAGACATCGCTGTTCCCCTGGTTGACGGTTGGACAGAACGCGAGCTTCGGCCTGTCGATCCGCGGCGATGACGCCGACACGCGCAAGGCCGCGGCGCGCGACGTGCTCCAGCGCGTCGGCCTGACCGAGGCGATGGACAAGCGCCCGGATGAGCTCTCGGGGGGCATGCGTCAGCGCGTCGCAGTCGCCCGCGCACTTGCGATGCGGCCCAAGGTCCTGCTGATGGACGAGCCCTTCGCCGCGCTCGACGTGCAGACGCGCGCCAAGATGCAGGATTTCCTGCTCGATGTCTGGCGCGACAGCGGCGCCTCGGTGCTGTTCGTCACGCATCACATCGATGAGGCGGTCGCGCTCGCCGATCGCGTTGTCGTGTTCACCTCAAGACCGGGCCGGATCAAGACCATCGTGCCGATCGACACTCCGCGTCCGCGCGATCCGTTCTCGCCCGAGGCCGAGGCCCTGCGCCGGCAACTGACCGAACTGATGCGCGATGAGGTCGACCGCGCCTTCGCCGAGCAGGAAGCGCTAGCCGCGACGGCTTGAATCATTCCAAAAAGCAACGATCCGTCTCATGTCCGGAGCATCGCCATGTCCACATCCCTCATCCGCAGTCGCGCCATCATCGCGCGCGCCATCGATCGCCAGAGTTGGGAACAGATCGACGACGGCGCCGTGCTGCAGGAAGACGGCGTCATCGCGGCGGTCGGCACTTACGCGGATTTGACCAAACGCTACCCGAACACGACCGTGATCGGCAGCGGCGACGAGATCATGCTGCCGGGCTTCGTCAACGGACACCATCATGTCGGGTTGACGCCGGTTCAGCTCGGCTCACCCGACATGCCGCTGGAGCTGTGGTTCATCACCCGCATGGTGACGCGCAACCTCAATCTCTATCTCGACACGCTCTATTCGGCGTTCGAGATGATCGGCTCCGGCATCACGACGGTGCAGCACATTCACGGCTGGATGCCGGGTACGCTCAACGAGGTGCAGGCAAAATCCGAGGACGTGATCCGCGCCTATGAGGACATCGGGATGCGGGTGTCCTATTGCTACGCGGTACGCGACCAGAACCGTCTCGTCTATCAGGCCGACGACGAGTTGGTTGCGAGCCTGCCGAAGGAGCTGCAGGATCCGATGAAGCGCTGGTTCGAGCGCTTCAAAGTCGGTCTCGACGACGCGATGGGGATGTTCGAATCGCTGTACGCCAAGCACAACAACAAGGGTCGCGTAAAGATTCAGCTTGCGCCGGCCAACCTGCATTGGTGCTCCGACAAGGCGCTCGGCATGCTGTCCGAGACCTCGAAGAAATACGATGTGCCGATGCATATGCATCTGCTCGAGACCGCGATGCAGAAGGAATATGCCTGGCGCCGCGGCGGATGCACGGCGGTCGAATACATCGACCGCTTCGACATGCTTGGGCCGCGCATGACGCTCGGCCACGGTGTCTGGCTGAACGAGAAAGACATCGACCGCATGGCCGAGACCGGTTCATGCGTGTGCCACAACTGCTCATCCAATTTCCGCTTGCGTTCCGGAATCGCGGCGCTCAATCACTTCGAGGCAAAGGGCATCAACACGGCCATCGGTCTCGATGAAGCCGGCATCAATGACGACCGCGACATGCTGCAGGAGATGCGGCTGGTGCTGCGCGCGCACCGCGTGCCTGGCATCGGCGATGAGGTGCCGACGATGTCGCAGGTCCTCCGCATGGCCAGCGTCGGCGGCGCCAAAACCACCGGCTATGGCGAACAGCTCGGCACCATCGCCGAGGGAAAGGCGGCCGACCTCTCGCTGATCGACTGGCAGCAGATTTCCTATCCGTATCTCGACGAAGAAATGCCGCTGCTCGACGCCGTGATCCAGCGCGCTAAGACCGAAGGCGTACGAACCGTGATGTGCGATGGCGAAGTGATCTACGACAATGGCCGCTTCACCCGTGTTGACCGGGACAGTGCACTCAAGACGCTGCATGACGAGTTGCAACGCGCGCTGAGTGACGATGAGGTCGAGCGGCGCAAGCTGTCCAAGGCGCTGCTGCCGCATGTGAAAAAATTCTACGCCAACTACTTCGATCCCGCCAAACACGAGCCGTTCTATCGGCAGAGCTCTCGGGTTTGATGGCCGACGTTGCGCTATCGCTCAGGGGCTTGGTCGCGGCACGTTCAGACGCGCGAGGTCGCCCAGAACCATGACGAACTCGGCCCGCTCCGCCGCAAGATGGGCGTGCAACGCCGGTCCGTCGCGATACATCGCGGACCAGCTCAAGCGCGACAGCTCCTACCGCCATGACGGCTGTGCCACGGCGACGCGCAGGATATCGTCCCAGAAACGGACCTGAGCCGGCGCGATGGACGTGTCGATCACCGCCGAAGCCGGCATGCCCGAGTTCAATCTGCTGGTCTGGTTCGGCTGTCAGCACCCAAGGGTACGCCGCAGCCGATCATCGAAAAGCTCAACAAGGCGCTGGCGGTCGCGCTCGACGAC
>JBBWZU010000300.1:0-4007 GCA_039649225.1 Hyphomicrobiales bacterium
GATCAGCGCACGGCGCGATAGCCCAAGCTTGTGGATCATGTGCAATTCCTCCCTATGACTTCTTGTTGACCGCAACGGTTACGCGTCACATCGTGATTGTCCAGCGACAAATTGCACGGGGAGGTGACACGTGAACCTGGGGATCAAAAATCTGCGCGTTCTCGTCACCGCCGGCGCAGGCGGCATCGGGCTGGAAATCGCGCGCGCGTTCTTGGCCGAAGGCGCGCGGGTGCACGTGTGCGACGTCGACGCCAAGGCGCTGCGCGCGCTCGCCAAGAGCGATCCGAAAATCACGCGCAGCAAGGCCGACGTGTCGGACCGCCGGCAGGTCGCTAAACTGTTCAAGGAGGCGCTCGCGGTCCTCAAGGGCCTCGACGTGCTGGTCAACAATGCCGGGATCGCGGGGCCGACCGGCAAGGTGGACGAGATCGCGCCCGAGGACTGGGACCGCACACTGGCGATCGACATCACCGGGCAGTTCAACTGCACGCGGCTGGCGGTGCCGCATTTGCGCGAGAGCCGGAATGCTTCAATTGTGAACCTGTCGTCGGCAGCGGGGCGGCTCGGCTTCCCGTTGCGCACGCCCTATTCGGCGGCGAAGTGGGCGGTGGTCGGCTTTTCCAAGTCGCTCGCCGCCGAGCTGGGACCGGAAGGAATCCGGGTCAACGCGATCCAGCCCGGAATTGTATCGGGCGAGCGGATCGACCGCGTGATGGAGAACAAAGCTCGCGCGCGGGGCATTAGCCCGGCAGCGATGCTAGAGGAGGCGCTCTCCGTCGTCTCGATGCGCACCACGGTGACGCCGCAACAGATCGCGGACACGATCGTGTTCATTTGCTCGGAGCGCGGCCGCACGATTTCGGGCCAGGCCATCTCGGTGTGCGGCGACACGCAGATGCTGCCGTAGCTTTATCCTAACATTTATTCAGATTCTTCGCGCGGCGATTCCGCGCGGGTCAGCTTTGAACCGGCTGGTGCGCGCGCGCGACTACTGAACATCACGAGCCCGACGGCTCCATCAAGAAACAAGGAAGGGATTGTATCATGAACGCGCTCACCAAGACCGCTGCTGCTGCTCTCGCCGCGCTGACGCTCACCGCTGGCCTCGTTGCGACCTCCTCGAGCGCGCAAGCATTCCCGAAGAAAGGCTGGGGTCCGGGCATCGGCCTTGGAGTCGCCGCCGGCGCGCTGATCGGCGCCGCTGCCTACAACAGCGCCTACGGTGCGCCCGCCTATGTCACCCCCGGCTATGTGGTCGACCCCGGCTATGTCAGCTGCCGCAAGGTGGAGAGCTATGACGCCTACGGCAACTTCCGCGGCATGCGCAGAGTCTGCGACGTCGACTGACGAAACACCGGGGCAAAATTTCAGAGTTCAGTCGGCGCGTCCGCCCCCCTTCCACCCCCGCGCCGATTGTATCGACCCGCTCGGACAGTCCCCGTCCGAGCGGGTCGTACCTTTTTGGGATGGGTTCAGGCGTCATAGCTGCCTTCGGGCGCGACTTCACAGCCGACCAAAACTTTTTCCGACCGCTACGACCGAGAGTTCTACAAGTTATTGATTTTACGAAGATATTATTCTTAGAAATCGTCGTGAACCAAAATGCTGCGGCAAGCGACTACTAGGCATGAGGGGTCGCAAGGCCTTCTCGAGGGTCCCGAAAGGGACGCACACAGTTTCAGGAACTCGATCGGCGCGTCCGCCCCCCCTTCCACCCCCGCGCCGATTGAATCGACCCGCTCGGACAGTCCCCGTTCGAGCGGGTCGTACCCTTTCCTGGTTCTTCGAAGGCGCTACGCCGCTTTCTCGGCCAGCCCACCGCCCAGAAAGAGTTGCCCGATGCGCGGGTCGGCGAGGATTGCCGGCGCGGTGTCGGTGATGCGGGTGCGGCCAAGCTCCAGCACGATGCCGTGGTCGGAAATTTCCAGCGCCCGCTTGGCGTTCTGCTCGATCATCAGCACCGTGATGCCGCGCGAACGCATCTCGGTCAGGGTCGCGAACAACTCGTTGACCATCAGCGGCGAGAGGCCGATCGAGGGCTCGTCGATCATCATCAGCTTCGGCTCGAGCAGCAGCGCGCGCGCGATCTCGAGGATCTTCTGCTCGCCGCCGGACAGCGTGGAGGCCTGGCTGTCGGCCTTGCGGCGCAGCACCGGAAAGCGATCCATCGCGGTGTCCATGCGGCCCGCAAGATCGAAGCCCTTTGCCGCCATCACGGCGCCAAGCTCCAGATTGTGCCGCACCGAGAGCTCGGGAAAAATGTTGCGGCCCTGCGGCACGTAAGAGATGCCGCGCGACAACAGATCGCGCGGCTGCAGGTTGGTGATGTCAGCTCCCTCGAACACGACGCGGCCGGAGCGCGCCGCCAGCATGCCGAACACGGTCTTGAACACGGTGGATTTGCCGGCACCGTTCGGACCGATCACCGTGGTGATGGTGCCGCGCGGCACCGCAAAGCTGGTGCCGTGCAGGATCGTCATCTTGCCGTAGCCCGCGATGACGTCGTCCAGGTCAAGGATGGTGTCAGTGGCCAAGATACGCCTCGATCACTTTGGGGTCGCGCCTGATGTCCGCCGGATCGCCTTGCGCGATGATGCGCCCTTCGGCGAGCACGATGATGCGCGAGCACAGCGCCATCACGAATTCCATGTTGTGCTCGATCACCACGAAGGTCGCGCCCTCCTCGCGATTGATCGCCTCAAGCCGGTCGCGCAGGTTCGCCAGCATCGTCAGATTCACGCCGCCGGCGGGCTCATCGAGCAGCACGAGGCGCGGCCCGGCCATGAACGCCATGGCGGCGTCGAGCAGCTTCTGCTGGCCGTATGACAGCGCGCCCGCCTTGTTGGTCGCGACGTGCGACAGCCGAAAGAACGCGATCATGCGGTCGGCGTCGCCGGACAGGCCCACATCGCGCGCGCCGAACAGGCGCGAGAACATCGAGCCCTTGTGCTCCTGGCCGGCGAGAATAAGGTTCTCACGAACGGTGAGTTGCGGAAAGACCTGCAGAAGCTGGAACGTGCGGCTGACGCCCAATTTATTCAGGTCGCACGGCCGCATGCCGGTGACGGCGCGCCCGTCGAGCCGCACCTCGCCGGAGGTGGGATTGAGCTGGCCCAAAATGCAGTTGAACAGCGTCGACTTGCCGCTGCCGTTCGGCCCGATGATGCCGAGGATCTCGCCCTCGTTCACCTCGAACGATACGCCTTCGACCGCATGGATGCCGCCGAAGCGTTTCGACAGGTCGCGCACCTCGAGCACGGCACTCATGAGGCGGCCTTTGCTTCGACGGCGGGTGCGGCCTGCGCGGCAGGCTTCTGCGCATTGAAGCGGCGGTCGATGAGACCGAGAATGCCGCTCGGGCTGAACACCAGCAGCACCATCACGAACAGCGCGTAAACGACCAGATAGTGCCTGGAGACATATTTGAGCGCATCGGGCGGCAGCACGGTGCGCAGCGCTTCGCCGGCCGGCCCGAGCGCATCGTACATCTTGTCGGCGGACTGCAGCCATTCGGGCAGCAGCACCGCGACGATCGCGCCGAGAAACGGGCCAAAGAAATATCCCGAACCACCGACGATCACCATCAGCAGCAGGTTGAGCGAGAGCAGCAGCGCGAACGGCGACGGATCGATGTATTGCACCAGCGGCGCGTAGAGCACGCCCGAAATGCCGCCGAGCCCCGCGCCGAGCGCGAAGGCCATCAGCGTGTAGCGGCGGGTATCGACGCCGAGCGACAGCGCGCGCACGGGGTTCTCGCGCAGTGCCACGAACGCGCGGCCCCAGGGCGAGCGGATCAGCCACCAGGCGGCGAGCGAGACCAGCGCCAAATTGCCGAGACAGAAATAATAGAAATCGCGCGGCGTGCGCAGCGCATAGCCGAAGAGAGACGGCCGCGGGATGTTGCTGATGCCATAGATGCCGCCGGTGATCCATTCCTCGTTGCGGAAGATCAGATAGGCGAGCGTCGCGAAGGCGAGCGTGACGAACGCCAGATAGTGATGCTGCAC
>JBBWZU010000320.1:0-3654 GCA_039649225.1 Hyphomicrobiales bacterium
GACGGCCTGTCCGACGAGACCCTGCGCCGGCTCCTGATCGACAACCCGCTCGATACCTATCCGCGTTTGCGCGAGGCGGTGCATTTGGGCGATAATGCAGCAAAGCACGAGGAGACGGTGCGATGAACATCACCGTGCGCCAAAAGACCGCGTCGCAGCGGCTCAGCATCGTGGACTGCGACATTCATCCGGCGTTTCGCTCGCCCGCAGAGCTGCATCCATTTCTTCCCGCGCGCTGGCGCGAGCACATGGCGACCTTCGGCGAGCATGTGCGCCACGGCTTGACCGGGCAGTTGCCGTATCCGCGCATGATGGCGGCCGGCATGCGCATCGACTCCTTCCCCGAGCAGGGCCCGCCCGGCAGCGATCTCGACCTGATGCGCGTGCAGCATCTCGACGCCAACGGTGTCGAGGTCGGCATGCTGATGCCGCTGAGCCGCGCCGGCATGGAGGAACGCAATCTTGATTTCGCGGCCGCGCTGTCGCGCGCCGTCAATGACTGGCAACTCGAAGCCTGGGTGAGGAAAGAACCGCGGCTGCGCGCCGGCATCGTGGTGCCGCAGGAGGATGTGGCATTCGCCGTGGAGGAAATCGAGCGGCGCGCCGGCGATCCCCTGTTCGTGCAGATTCTGATGTCGCCGCGTTCGAACGATCCGCTCGGCCATCGGCGCTACTGGCCGATCTTCGAGGCCGCCGAGCGTGCGCGGCGGCCGATCGGACTGCACGTCCAGGGCTATAGCGGCGGCCATGCGTCGACCGGATCCGGCTGGCCGACTTATTACATGCAGGAACACTACGCGATGGTCGGCAACATGCAGGCCGTGATGGCGAGCCTGGTGTTCGAGGGCGTATTCGAGCGCTTCCGCGGCCTCAAGATCGTGCTGATCGAGGGCGGATTCGCCTGGGTGCCGGCGCTCACCTGGCGGATGGACAAGCATTGGGAACGCATGCGCAAGGAAACCCCGCACGTGAAGCGTCCGCCCTCCGAATATGTGCGCGAACACTTCTGGTTCACCACGCAGCCGATCGAGGAGCCGGAGAATGCGGCCGATCTCGCCGAGATCATGGAATGGGTTGGCTATGACCGGCTGATGTTCTCGACCGACTATCCGCACTGGGACTTCGACGATCCGCACCGCGCCTTCAAGGTCCAATTGAGCGAACAGCAGCGCGCGCAGATGTTCCGGGACAACGCGAAGGCGTTGTACGCGCTGTGAGCCGGCAGGTCGTCGCGAAAGCGAGCGAAGTCGCACCCGGCACAGCCAAGATGGTGACCGTCGCGGGCCGCGAGATCGGGATTTTCAATCTCGACGGCGAATATTTCGCGCTGGCGAACCGCTGCCCCCACGCCGGCGGACCGCTGTGCGGCGGCAAGATCGTCGCTCTGGTGCAGTCGGACGGACCAGGCAGCTATCGCCTTACGCGCCATCAGGAATTCTTGCGCTGCCCGTGGCATGGCTGGGAGTTCGACATTCGGACCGGGCAATCGTGGTGCGATCCTCACTCCGTCAAGGCGCGGCCATTTGCCGTGACGGTCGAGACCGGCGAGAGCCTGGTCAAAGGTCCCTATGTGGCTGAAACCTTCCAGGTTTCGGTCGAGGAAGACTACCTGGTGATCGATCATTGAAGCTGAGTGATAAGGGATCGACGAATACGATAGGCGCCATATTTTGGACAAAAGAGCTGTTGCATGCCCGCTGGTTCAACAAGACTGGCGAGTTGCTCAATTGACCATACGCATCTATGGAACCTAGAGCGCCACCTCGAACCAAGCGGTAGTCGAAGGAGAGAGCATGCACTTGCTGTTACGGCGATCGGCCCGGCGCCATTGCTTCGGCCTCAGGCAAACCGTGTTCGCGGTCCTGCTCGCGTTTGCCGCTTCGCCGAGCCTGGCGCAGCAGCCTGCCGAGGGCCCGTTCGCTGGATTGCCCGGTTCCTGGACGGGCACAGGGACCATCGCCCTATCGAGCGGCGCAAAGGAGCGCATTCGTTGCCGGGCAGGCTATCGCCTCGACAGCAGCAGCACGGATCTGCGGCTGGAGCTGAGCTGCACGAGCGACAGCTACAAGTTCGAGCTGCAAAGCCACATTACCTACAGCGATCACGCGATCTCCGGCTCGTGGAATGAGACGACGCGGGGCGTCGGCGGCACCATCACGGGCAGCGCCACCGGCACTCAGATTCGGGCCAGGGCCGAAGGTCAAACCTTTACGGCGATCCTGGCGATGAATACGCGCGGCACGCGGCAGTCGGTTTCAATTCAGTCGCCGGGAAGCGAGATGTCGGACATCACGATCGATCTGACGCGCGGATCGAAGTAGCCGCAGCCGAACCATCCGAGAACATCAAGTCACGATGCGCATCGAACGATATCAATGCCGCACGAGCAAGCAGTCGGCCGCTGATCGCGACGCTGATTTCGACGGAAGGGAACGATGAAGCTCGAGCCGGCCCTCAACAGCACGATGCGCGCTGAACGGCTGGAATTTACCGCGGTCGGGTCGTGGACCATCGCTCATTCCGAGGTGATCGAGCGGCTGGTGGACGCCGCCGCGCGCCAATTTGCCAACGCCCGGAGCGTGGCCATCAATATGGCCGGCGTCCAGGAGCTCGATACGCTCGGCGCCTGGCTGCTCGAGCGGCTGATCCGGGTCTGGCGGGAGCGCGGACAACAGGCCGAATACACCCTGTTGCCGGAACATTTTCGCGGCCTGCTCGACGAGATGCGCAAGGTGAACAGCCGGCCGGGCGGTTTGCGCGCAAAACCCAACCGCATCATCGCGGCGCTCGATACGCTCGGCCGCGCGACGGTTGGATCCAGGGACGATATTCTGGCGTTCCTCGACATGCTGGGCGGCCTCGGCGTGGCGCTCGCGCGTGTGCTCATCCGCCCGCTCAACTTTCGGCTCACGTCCGCGGTGCATCACCTCAGCCGCGTCGGTTGGCAGGCAATGCCCATTGTGCTGCTGATCACCTTCCTCATCGGCTGCATCATCGCCCAGCAGGGATTCTTCCATTTCCGCAAATTTGGCGCCGACGCCTACGTGGTCGACATGGTGGGCATTCTGGTGCTGCGCGAGCTCGGCGTCCTGATCGTCGCGATCATGGTCGCGGGCCGCTCCGGTAGCGCCTACACCGCCGAACTCGGCGCGATGAAGATGCGCGAGGAAATCGACGCCTTGCGCACCATGGGGTTCGATCCGGTCGAGGTGCTGATCGTGCCGCGCGTGCTCGCGCTGGTCATCGCGTTGCCCATCCTGGCATTCTTTGGCTCGATGGCGGCGCTCTATGGCGGCGGACTGGTGGCCTGGCTCTACGGCGGAATGAGCCCGGAGATCTACCTCGCCCGCCTGCGCGAGGCGATCTCGGTGACACACTTTCAGGTCGGCATGATCAAGGCGCCATTCATGGCGCTGGTGATCGGTGTGGTGGCGTGCAGCGAGGGGCTGCGCGTCAAAGGCAGCGCCGAATCGCTCGGATTGCAGACCACCACGTCGGTGGTCAAATCGATCTTCCTGGTCATCGTCCTCGACGGCGTGTTCGCCATTTTCTTTGCTTCGATCGGAATGTGACGGATGGATTCCTCGAGCCAGCCGATGGCGATCCGGGTGCGCGATCTTGTGGTCGGATTCGGCGACCAGGTCGTGCTCGACC
>JBBWZU010000346.1:0-5665 GCA_039649225.1 Hyphomicrobiales bacterium
AAGGCTCCGGCCCGAGGCTGCCGATCGTGATGTCGGGCGTGTTCACCGACCAGGGGGTCGCGGGCGAGCAGGCCGCCGGAAAGGAAGTCGGAATGCGGACCGTGATCAGCATCGAAAGCCAGGACCGCCACGTCTTCGAGCTTTACGTTACGCCACCGGGCGCACGCGAATTTCTTGCGGACCGAAAGGTGTATCGGCGAGTTGCAAACTAAATTCAGAGCGTGGACGCATTGACGCACAGCCAGATCGGACGGAGACTCCCATGAACATCTTGTTCGTCGCGAGCGTGGCCATCATCACGCCAAAGCCCGCAGAGAGCCGCAAATTATTCATGGACACCTTGGGGCTGCCGCTCAAACCGCACGCAGGTGACGACTACTATTTCAGCGAGAGCATCCCGGGCGCTAAGCATTTTGGCGTCTGGGCCGCTCGCTCAAGCCGCCGAAGCCTGCTTTGGCACGTCGGAATGGCCCTCCGACCGGCCGGTCCCGCACGCGTGTTTCGAGTTTGAAGTCGCCGACATGGAGAGCGTCGCGTCCGGCGCCAAGGAGCTGCAGTCCAAAGGATACGTCCTGCTGCACGACGTGCGCACGGAGCCATGGGGACAGACGATCGCCCGAATACAAACGCCCGAGGGCGCGATCATCGGGATTTCGTATGCGCCATGGCTGCATGAGAGCGGGAAAGCTGGCTGATGGGCGTGCCGTGAATCGCCATGCGATGCCGTCTCAACCCTGAAACAGCGAATAGCTGGTGCTGCGCCCGCCGCCTTCGTCTGTTGTAAGAATGCCGCGCGCGACGAGACTCGGTTTCCGTAGATTAAGAACGGCTGGTGCGGGCGGCCGGACTTGAACCGGCACGGGGTTTCCCCCAACGGATTTTCGTACCAGCTACGGCTTTCGCCGCCGCCACCTCCATGGCGTTTGTGGTCTGGACTATCCCTTCACCCTAGCGCGCTTCGCCTTAGGTGCTGCCCGTCTAGTCTCTACACCTTCACTCCAGCCCTTCGGCTAGAGTGCTTGGCTCGGGATTGCCATATGACAGGTTTCCCCGACTTTGAGCAGTTCTGCATCCCGCGTTTCCGCGGGAGCACTCAAGTTTTGGCTTAAGTCCGTTGCGTCTACCATTTCGCCACGCCCGCGAGCCGTGGCAGTCATAACCCGTGTGGATTCAGCCGCCAAGGCTAATGGGATAGCGAAGACGTGGATGGCCGGGCGTCAGGGCATTCACGCCCGTCTTCGACGGGCTATGTCCGGCCATGACGGAGCAATTTGAACGACGCGTCGCCCCACCCACCGCCTTCGGCGGCACCCTCCGGGGAGGGATAAGCCCTCATCCCTTCCCGGTATGGCCCCAGGCCTCGCGCCAGTCGCGGCCGTTCTGGTCGGTGACCTTGCCGTCCTCGTGGAAGAACTTGTTCGGCACCTGGAACATCGCGATCATGATCCCGCCCTCGGGCGTCCAGGCAACATGGCGGCTGCCGGGCTCGCGCCAGACGTATTCGCCGGGGCCGACGGTCAGGCCTTCCGCCGGGCCTTCCTTGTCGACCAATTTGCCGGAGATCACATAGGTCTGCTCGATCTGCACATGCTCGTGGTCGGGCAGCACGGCGCCGGGATCGAACTTCATCAGCATGGTGGCGAGCCCGGACTTCGGGTCGAACAGCAGCGGCTTGGCCCAGCAGCCGGGAAAACTCGTCTTCTGCCATTCCATCTCGGCAGGGCGCACGACATGCGAATGCTCGTCGATCCCGACCGGCTTGGTTTTGAAGGTCACGGCGTCCATTTTTTCCTCCACGGCGCGGCGATGATTCAGCCGCTTGACCCTCATCATAGCCTTCGCGCAAAGCCGCGTCGCGGGTCGCATCGGGGGTCTTGCGCCACTTTTCGCCTGCCGCTGTATGCTAACTGGTCCGGCAATTGTGAATCGCAGTCTTAAGGACTGGCTAATGAAGCTTACAGGAAACGCTGGCAAAAAATCGCGTCTTAGGCGAAAAATGTCGCGCTGTCAGAGCTTTACGCAAATCGATACCAATCGAAATTACGTATATATTTCAATAAGTTACGCTTTACACACGCGCCCTGCGTGATACCCTACGCATGTCTTTTGAACTGACCCCATGCGGAGATCAACAATGTCCATGCTTCAGCCCGCCCAGCTCATCGAGCACCTCACCGATGCTTTCGAGCAGGGCAACGAGCAGCTTCCCGACACCAAATCGGCGACGCTTGCCGAATGCGTGCCGCTTCTTGCCATCGCGCTCGAATATGTCGGCCGCGGCCCCGCCGCGCTCACGGTCGATGCGGTGGAACGCTATCGCCTCGGCGCCGTGAAGATCCTCGAGCATCTGCGTCCGGTGATCGAGCGTGAGGCCGATCTGTCGCTCGGCGAATGGGTCATGGGCGGCGGCGCCCCGACGCAACTGCGCATCGCGGCCTAACCGCGAAGCTTTCTACCGCTACCACTTACCTCTTAGACGGAGCTGGATGAACGGCGTGATCGGACGCTCGAGGTCAGACGATAGACGGCGGGGGCAACCGCACGGGGCTATCGGGGCAGACCAGGACAGCGTGGGTGATCGGAGACCGGTTTATCGCAGCGCATGACGTTACGCTTGGAGCTTTTGAGCGCTCGGGACGGATGGCCGTCGGCGCATCGGGCTTCGCAGCGATCAAGCGCGATCAACCTTGAAACTCCTGGAGGCTTGCCATGACCAAACTCATGATGGTCGTCGTCGTCTGCATGTCCGGCGCGCTCTACAACCCCTCGCGCGTGCTGCATTACATCGGGCCGGATGCTGCCGCGTTCTGCTGGACGCTCAAGAATACGCTCGGGCTGCGGTAGAAAGAGGCGAATAGCGAATAGTGAGTAGCGAATAGTGAGTAGAGGAAGAGAAACGTTCCTCTCGCTATTCGCTACTCACCACTCGCACTCTTACTATTCGCCATTCGCTACTCACTATTCGCCCCTCAAAAACTCGCGCACCGCGCTCGTAAAACCGGCCGGGTCATCGAGATTAGAAATGTGCCCGGCACCGGCAAGCTCGACGTAGCGCGAGCCCTTCAGCTCCTGATGCATCCCCTTCATGGCGGTCGCGACCGCGCCGCCCGCATCCTTCTCGCCCGCCACGAACAGCACCGGCGGCCTGGTCGCGGCGACATTGGAGCGAAAATCATGATCGGCGAGCGCCGCCGCGCAACCGACAAAGCCGTTCACCGGCGTGTTGCGGATCATCTGGCGCGCCTTGTCCAGATAGGGTGGGTTCTTCGCCACGACGTCGGGCGGAAACCAGCGCGTCGCGGTTGCTTCCACCAGCGGCGCCATGCCGTCCTTCTGGGCGATCACAATGCGCTCTTCCCATTGCTGCGCGCTTTGCGGCGTCGAGGCGCAGCCGGTGTCGCATACGATGACGCGATCGAGGCGGTCTGGATGACGCTGCGCCAATCCCATCGCGGTCGCGCCGCCCATCGAGAGGCCGCCGAAATGCGCGCGCGTGATCTTCAGCGCATCCATCAGCGCGAGCGCATCGGCGATCAGCAGGTCGAAGGTGTATCGCCCGGCCGGCGCATCGGTCTTGCCATGCCCGCGCTGGTCGTAGCGCAGCACGCGAAACGCGTCCGAGAAATCCTTGGCCTGCTGATCCCACATCGTCAAATCGGTCGCGAGCGAGTTCGACAGCACCAGCCAGGGCGCGCCTTCCCGGCCGTCGATTTCATAGTTGATGCTGATTCCGTTTGCCGAGATGTGCATTGAGTTTTCCGATGTGAAAGATGCTGTCCAACACGCAAGACGCGGCGGGACCATAGAACGCAAACGCCTGCGGTGTCACCCGCGTGTCGCGCCACTGTCGTGATCGTCCGCAATCAATGCCGCCTTGGTCACGGGATGAGGCATCCCGGCGTAAAACTTGGGGGCGTCTATGTTGCTGCGCCGGGCTTTGCTCGCGTCGACTTCCTTTGCGGCCCTTTCGGGTGCGGCGTTCGGCCAAGCCTACACCACACCGCATGTCTCGAATGTCGATGCGCCGTCATCGGTCACGCTCGACGGTGTGACCTTCACCAACCAGGGCCTGTTCGGCGCCGGCCGTCTGCCCGCGAGCACGCGCGATTTCCTCGGCGACTCGCTCGGCTCGTTCTCGGGGCTCGCGATCGATCCGCGCTCCTGGCGCATGACGGCGAATGGATTTTCCGCCACGCTGATCGCGCTGCCGGATCGCGGTTACAACGATCCGGCCGTCAATCCGCCATTCTCGGACTACGCCGGCCGGCTGTTGAAGTTCAAAATGACTTTCGCGCCCTATACGGGCGCGAACCTGCCCGCCGCCACGACCTCGCAGAACCAGATCCAACTCACGCCGGACGGCGGCACGGTCTTGCGCGACAATCAGGGCCGCACATTCACCGGCTATGATCCGGGTTCCAACACGACCACACTGTTCGGCCGCGCCGCGCCGACACCGCCGGCCGGCGTCCCCGGTGCCGGGCGCATCGCGCTCGATGCCGAGTCGATCACGTTCCGGTCGGATCGCTCATTCTACATCGGCGATGAATATGGCGCCTCGATCTACTATTTCGATCCGAACGGAAACCTGCGCGGCACTGTCGGCATTCCGGAGGCGCTGATCCCGCGCACCGCCGGCACCGTCAACTTCAACTCCGTCAATCCGGGCAACACCGGGCGGCGCAACAACCAGGGCATCGAAGCGCTCGGGCTGACACCGGACGGCAACAAGCTCGTCGCCATCATGCAGAGCGCGACCGTGCAGGACACCAACGGCGCCAACCAGCAGACCCGCAACAACACCCGCATCCTGATGTACGACGTGTCGCAGAACGCGACGCCGAACGCGCCGGCCGCCTCCTATGTGGTGCAGCTTCCGACCTTCACCGCCGCCGGCAACGGCGCGGCGACGAATCGCACCGCCGCGCAAAGCGAAATGATCGCCATCAACGGCACCCAGTTCCTGATGCTGGCGCGCGACAACGGGGCCGGCCAGGGCGTTGCGCCGGGCAGCCCGATCGTCACCAAGTCGATCTATCTGGTCGACGTCAGCAAGGCGACGAACATCGCCGGCACCGCGTTCGAAACGACGCCGAACGGCCAGGTCTCGCCCAATGGCGTGCTCAATCCGGCGATCACGCCGGCGCGCTCGGTCGAGCTCGTCAACATGCTGAACACGCCGCAGCTGGCGCGCTTCGGACTCAACCTCAACAACGGCGCGCCGGGCCAATCAGCGCAGACCAACCTGACCATCTCGGAGAAATGGGAAGGCATGGCGCTGGCGCCGACCTTGCAGAAGGGCCGCCCGAACGATTTCTATCTGTTCGTCTCGAACGACAACGACTTCGTGACCACCAACGGCGCGATGCAGGGCGTGCCGTACAATGCCGGCAGCGACAACGACAACATGATCCTAGTCTACCAGGTGACGCTGCCGACCGCGGTCGACCCGCTGTTCCTGGAATCGATGCGCGAGACGGCGCCGCTGATCCTCTCGCGCCTCGGGTTCGCCGCGCTCGGGATCGGGCAGACCGCGGCCGCCTCCGTCGGCGGCCAGTTGCAAGCCTACCGGCGCGGCGGCTCGCCCGGCTGGAGCGGGCCCGGACCATCCGGCTGGGTCGGCGGCCGGCTCGAATTCGGCTCGACGATTTTGGGACCAGATGCC
>JBBWZU010000349.1:0-11355 GCA_039649225.1 Hyphomicrobiales bacterium
CTATCCTTGGTACCTGCTGACGGCCGGCACGATCGTGTATCTGGCGCTGCTTCCGCTCGGCTGGGTCTCGCGCCAGCGCTATCTTGCGGCCGATGCCGAAGCGCTGAGGGCCAAGACTTCGGTCGTCACGCAGAGCGCCCAGGTGGAGCCGCCCGCGTCGCCGCCACCCGAGCATGGCGATGAACGCCCTGTGCGGCTGAACTGATGATGCGCCGCGTCGTTCGTGTCATCGCGGCGGGCGGGAACAATAGCGCGCCCCACATCGACAGTCTCATTCTGAGCGGCGATCAGCGCCGCGTGCACACCGCGCACCTCACCGGCGTCAACGGCACGCTCATCGGCGTGATGCTGCTCGAGCCGGTGCTGCTGCGCATGGGCGATGTGCTCGAGCTCGACGACGGCAGCCTGGTCGACATCGTGGTCGAGCCGGAAGCGCTGATCGAGGTCCGCGGCAGCGACCTGACGCATCTTGCACGGTTGGCCTGGCATCTCGGCGACCGCCATGTGCCGGTGCAGGTCCTGAGCAACCGGCTGCGCATGCGCCGCGACGCCGCGCTGGAAGTAATGCTCGGTCAGCTTGGCGCGCGGCTGACCGCGATCGATGCGCCGTTCGATCCGGAAGGCGGCGCCTATGCGGCGCAGGCGGCGCGCGCGCATGGCCACGATCATGCGCATCACGACCACGCGCACCATGATCATCACCACGATCATGTGCACGGGCCGGGCTGCGGCCACGATCACGACTAGACTAGCCGCGCGTCGCCCGGCGGTTCAGCCGTCGCGCATTGGCGTTGACGGTTTTGAATGCCGGCTGAAGGCCAGCGGTCGCGATCGTCACGTGCGCGTTGAACAGCGGCGCGAAATGGCCCATCGCGGCGCCGCTGAAGAGACGAAACATTTCCATGTTGGCGGCGATGCAGCCATCGAGAAAGGCGGCTGACTTTTCATCCACCATCCGGGTCATTTCGGCCCGGTTCTCCGCCGTGCTGGTCGCCCCGAACATCGGCAGACGATGCCACAAGGTCATGGCGGTGGACGCCGCCGCAGCGCTGCTCTCCGAGGCGAGGTCGATCAAAGAGCCGCGTGACTTGCGCATGATGACCTCGATATGAGCGTTCCGCCCGGCGTGGTATCTAACAGGGAATGACTAAGAAAGTTCCTTTTGTCGCGTAGGGAGTAGCCCGCATGTCGCTCACCGTCGAACAGAACGGCCCGGTTACCACGATCGTCCGTAGCCGCATCGCAGCGCGCAACGCTATGGATCCGGCGAGCGCCGTGGCGTTGACGGAGGCGTTGCTGGCGTTCGATGCCGATCCGGCGCAATCGGTGGCGGTACTGTGGGGCTCGGGCGGGGCATTTTGCGCCGGCTTTGATCTGAAATACGCCGCCACGATGCTCGGCCAGGAACAGCCGATGGCGGCGCTCGATTTTCCTGAAGCCGATGGCCCGGTGCCGCGCGGCCCGATGGGGCCGACACGACTGCAACTGTCGAAACCGGTGATCGCCGCGATCGCGGGGCCGGCCGTCGCCGGCGGCATGGAGCTGGCGCTGTGGTGCGACCTGCGCGTGATGGAGCAAAGCGCCTACATGGGCGTCTATTGCCGCCGCTGGGGCGTGCCGCTGATCGATGGCGGCACCGTTCGCCTTCCGCGCATCGTCGGGCGGGGCAGGGCGCTCGACATCATCCTCACCGGCCGCAAGGTGCCGGCGCAGGAATGCCTGTCGATCGGGCTCGCCGAACGTCTCGTGCCGGATGGCGAGAGCCGCGCGGCAGCCGAAGCGCTGGCGCATGACATCGCGCGCTTTCCGCAAGGCTGCATGCGCGCCGACCGTCGCTCGGTGCGGCTGCAGGAGGGCCTGTCCGAGATGGATGGATTGCGCTCCGAATGGGCCTGTTCGGCCGCGATGGTGGAGCGCGAGGGCGCGGCCGGCGCCGCACGCTTTGCTTCCGGCAAGGGGCGGCATGGCGAATTCGGCGATATTTGATAAAGATTGGCGCAAGAGCTTTGGGAGAGCCTGATGGGCCGTTTGCGCGACAAGGTCATCCTCATCACCGGCGGCGCCGGGGCGGTGGGTTCGGCGGTTGCCGAAGCGGTCGTGCGCAACGGCGGCATCGCGATCGACACCGACCTCGACGGCCGCGAGGGCATCGACCATGTGCTCGATGTGACGTCGGAGGCCGACTGGCAGCGCGTGATCGCGGCGGTCGGCCAAAGCGCCGGACGGCTTGATGGCCTGGTCAACGCGGCCGGCATCGCCGAGCTCGGCACGATCGAGGATACTGACTACGGGGCGTTCCGCCGCACCATGGCGATCAATGTCGACGGCACGTTTCTCGGCTGCAAATATGCGCTCGCCCTGATGAAGCGCACCGGCGGCGCGATCGTGAACATCTCGTCGGTGTCGGGATTGATCGGCGGACATAACCTCGCCGCCTACAATGCCTCGAAAGGCGCGGTGCGGCTGCTGTCAAAATCCGTGGCGCTGCATGGCGCGCGGCTCGATCCGCCGGTGCGCTGCAACTCGGTGCATCCGACCTTTCTCGAAGGCCCGATGACCGATGCGCTGATCGATCCCTCGCCGAATCCGGCCGAGACCAAGGCGAAAATGACGCGCGACATTCCGCTGCGCCGCTTCGGCAAGCCAAGCGAGGTCGCCGAGATGTGCGTTTATCTGCTGTCGGACGAATCCGCATTCGTGACCGGCGCCGAGTTCGCGATCGATGGCGGACTGACGGCGAGGTAGCTAGTTTTTCAACGGGTGCCCCGGCATCAGGTCGTATGGATGCGCCCAGCCGGGCAGCGCCTTCATGCGCTCGAGCCACGCGCCGATGGCGGGGTGTTCCTTTGGAATATCGAACCCGAATTCCTCGACCGGGTAATAGAGATAACCGGCCAGCGACACGTCCGCGATGGTCGGCCGGTCGCCGAGCAAGAATTTTCGCCCCTCCAGCCGCTTGCTGACGATGCCGAGACTGCCGTCGATGCGGGCTTTCAGAAACGCCAGCACGGCAGGATCGGGCGCTGGCTTCGCCCAGTTTTTCAGGAAGCGATATGGCCCGAGGAAGCCGTTGGTCTTCTGGTTGTCGAAGATGATCCAGCGTAGCGATTCAAGCTCTTCATCCTCGCCTTGCGGCGCGAACTTGCCGGAGCGCTTCGCCAGGTACGTGAGGATCACGCCGGATTGGCTGAGCTTCTTGTCGCGATGCGCCAGCACCGGCGCCTCGCCCATCTCGTTGACGTCTTGGCGGTATTGTGGCGTGCGGGTCTCGCCGGCCGTAAAGAAGTCGACATAGACCGACTTCCAGTCGGCGCCGATCAGATTGAGCATCAGCGCGGCGCGGTAGCAATTGCCGGACTGGGCGAAGCAATAGAGCTGGTATTCGGGCATCAGGTTCTCCGTGTGGCGCAAAGCATAGCGCATCGCGCGCGCGCTTCGTCCAGTTCAAAATCGTGGGGCCGCATGACCGGCTCCCGCGAGGGCGCGGGCCACTCGGAGCAACCAGAGGTGCCCCACTTCCGCCAAGGTTCACGCGGAGTCTCGGGGGCAAATAATCCTTTGCGCAAGGAGATTTAGCCATGAGGAGGCCGCGCGCCTTTGGCGCAACCGTCAAGCCGAGTCTGTTCGCTGTCGCGCTGCTCGCGCTGTTGCAAGCGCCGGCCCACGCCGAGGCCGATAGCAAGGCCGGCGCCACCGCGGACAGCGAATTTTCCCAGCAGCTCGGCGAACTGAAGAAAAGCTTTGCCGACGTCGGCCGCACGATCGACGAGAGCGCCAAGTCGATCGATACCATCCAGAATCCGGAGCAGGGCCGCAAGAGCATCGAGGAATTGCGCGATCAGGTCTCCACGTTGCTCAACGCCGTCGCGGACAATGGCGAGATTTCCAAGCTCGGTGCGAAGGCTCTGAGCCTGGCGGACGAAAAGCTGAAATCGCTGGACCGTGAAACCCGGTACAAGCCGGAGGAGAAGCAATATCTGGTCAATCGCTGGCGCGAATTGAGGACCGCCACGGAAGCGGCGATCAAGGAGCTCGATGGCGCGCGCAAGGACTTCTCGGAGCTCCTGCGCTCGCTTCAGACCAGCGAGGACTATATCGGCGAACTGATGCAGATCCGCGAGCACGAGAAGGCCTTGCAGGTCATCCATCAGCTCAGCGATGGCATTCGCGACGCGTCGGTAAAACTCAAGAAGCTGCTCGGCACGATCCAGCCTCCGGGCGTCTGATGCGCTCCGTCGCAAAGCCGGTCGCCGCGGCCGCTTTGCTTGCGCTTGGCGCATGCGATATGGGCGGCGCCACCGGCTATGTCGAACTCAAGACCGTGCCGGTCGCGGCCAGAATGCCGGCGCTCTATATCGATGCCGACAAGGTCGACGCCAAGGCCGGCGTGACCGTGCTGCGCCAGCCGGTCGGCACGGCCAAGCTGCAGGCGGACAGCGGCGAGGGGAAGGTCCTGCTGTGTCACGTGGTGGTGAAGAAAAATCGCATCACCACGGTCACGATCTCGCCGCTCGAAAGGCCGCCCCGCTGCCAGTGCGAGCGCACCGGCAACGACAGCAGGGCCTGTATCGGGTGACGTATCTCATCCCGGGCGGCGCCTTGCGCGGCGTGCGCCGGGATTCATGAACACGCTACTTCATCGTCGGAATGACGAACTCGGCGCCTTCCTTGGTGCCGGACGGCCAGCGTGCCGTCACGGTCTTAGTCTTGGTGTAGAAGCGAACCGAATCCGGCCCGTGCTGATTGAGATCGCCGAAGCCGGAACGCTTCCAGCCGCCGAACGTGTGATAGGCGAGCGGCACCGGAATCGCGAAGTTGACGCCCACCATCCCGACCTCGACGCGGCTGGTGAAATCGCGCGCGGTGTCGCCGTCGCGGGTGAAGATCGAAACGCCGTTGCCGTATTCATGCTCGCTCGGCAGCCGCACGGCTTCCTCATAGTCCTTCGCGCGCACGACCGAGAGCACCGGCCCAAAGATCTCTTCGCGGTAGATCTTCATGTCCGGCGTCACGTTGTCGAACAGGCAGCCGCCCATGAAGTTGCCGTTCTCATAACCCTGGAGCTTGAAGTTGCGGCCGTCGACCACGAGCTTGGCGCCTTCCTTGACGCCGTGATCGACGTAAGCGCGCACCTTCTGCATGTGCGCCTTGGTCACCATCGGGCCGTAGTCGGCCTGCAGGTCGCTCGAAGGCCCGATCTTGAGGCTTTCAACGCGCGGCGTGAGCTTTTGCACCAGCAGGTCGGCGGTCTTCTGCCCGACCGGCACAGCGACCGAGATCGCCATGCAGCGCTCGCCTGCGGAGCCGTATCCGGCTCCGATCAATGCATCGACCGCCTGATCGATGTCCGCATCCGGCATCACGATCATGTGATTCTTGGCGCCGCCGAAGCACTGCACGCGTTTCCCATGCGCGGTTCCGGTCGAATAGATGTACTGCGCGATGTCGGACGAGCCGACGAAGCCGATTGCCTTGACGCGCGCGTCGGTGAGCAGCGTGTCGACCGCCTCCTTGTCGCCGTTGACGACGTTGAGCACGCCCTCGGGCAGCCCGGCCTTGATGAACAGCTCCGCGATGCGCATCGGCACCGACGGGTCGCGCTCGGAGGGTTTCAGGATGAAGGTGTTGCCGCACGCGATCGCGGGCGCGCATTTCCACAGCGGGATCATGGCCGGGAAGTTGAACGGCGTGATGCCGGCCACGACCCCGAGCGCCTGGCGCATCGAATAGAGGTCGATGCTCGGGCCGGCGCCTTCGGAATATTCGCCTTTGAGCAGATGCGGGATGCCGCAAGCGAACTCGACCACCTCAAGGCCGCGCTGGATGTCGCCTTTGGCGTCGGCGAATGTCTTGCCGTGCTCGGATGACAAAAGACGAGCAAGATCATCGTATTCGGACTGGATCAGCTCCAAAAACTTGAACATGACGCGGGCGCGGCGCTGCGGATTGGTGGCGGCCCAGCCCGGGAAGGCGTCCTGCGCGTTCGCGATCGCCTTTTCGACTTCCGCCTTGCTGGCAAGGGCGACCTTGGCCTGGACCTCGCCGGTATTCGGATTGAACACGTCGCCGGTCCGCCCGGACGTACCGGCAACCGGCTTGCCGCCGACAAAATGACCGATGTCGCGCATGAGTCCTGCTCCCTGGCCGTCGCGGGACGGCGTCTTCTGTTGTCTCTTTCCGGGCTTCGTCCTCCCGGGTTTCGTTCCGTTGTGTGATAGCGCAGGGCGCCGGGCACGGAAAGCGGTGGCAAATTCGGCTGAACGGGAACCAATCCGGCAGCCGCGGCGTTATAAACCTTGGTCCGAGCCCGCGTGTTGTGAAATCCTGAGCCCGGACAGGATGTTGCCACCGGTCAATGTCGTTCCCTGACAACTCAGAGTATGCAGGCGGATCCGTGGTCGGCGAAATGGCCGCGCGGGTGGGCGCCTTTGACTGGCCCAAAACCCCGCTCGGCGCGCGCGCGGGCTGGTCACCCAGCCTACGGGTGATCGTCGCCACCATGCTGGCCTCGCCATTCCCGATGGCGCTGCGCTGGGGGCCGGATCTCGTCATGATCTACAATGACGGCTACCTCCCGATCCTGGGCGACAAGCACCCGGGCGCGCTCGGGCTACGCTACCGCGACATTTGGCCGGAAGTGCAGGATCAACTCGGGGCGCTGCATCAGGAAATCCTGTCGGGCCAGCGCGGCGCGATGTTTGCCGAGGATCTGCTGTTGCGGATCCGCCGCCACGCCGGCGAAATGGAGGAAGCCTACTTCACCGTCAGCTATTCGCCAGTGCCGGACGATACCGCACCGAGCGGGATCGGCGGCGTATTCACCGCGGCGATCGAGACGACGAACCGCGTGCAGATCGAACGGCGCTTGCGCGAGCGCGAAGCCGAACTCGCCCGTGTGCAGCAGATCGGTCAGGTCGGTGGTGTCGAGGTTTTTCTGACCGGCGGCTTTCGCAACCGGCGCTCGCCCGAATACCTCAAGATCCATGGCCTGCCGCCCGAGGCCTGGAACGAGACGCATGAGGATTGGGTGCGGCGACTCCATCCGGAGGATCGCCAGAAGAGCGAGCAGGCCTTCATCCGCGCGGTTCGCGGCGATGCGGGCGAATACAACGCCGAATACCGCATCATCCGCCCCAGCGACGGTCAGGTCCGCTGGATTCAAGTGCGCTCGCAGATCGAGCGCGACGGCGAGGGGCATCCGCTGCGTCTGGTCGGCGCGCACATCGACGTCACCGAGCGCAATCGGGCCGAGGAGGCCTTGCGCAAGCTGAACGAGACGCTGGAGCAACAGGTTGCCGAACGCACGCGCGAGCGTGACCGGCTCTGGCGCGTCTCGGACGATCTCATCGGCGTTGCGAACGCGCGCGGCTATTGGGATGCCGTCAATCCGGCCGCGACCGCGATCCTCGGCTGGAGCCAGGCCGAACTGCTCGCGATGCCGATTGCCGCGCTGTGGCATCCGGACGACGTCGAAGACACGCTGGTGCATCGCGAACGCCTGAAGCGGGGCGGTCCGACCGAGCGCTTCCAGAACCGCTATCGCCACAAGGATGGGACGTATCGCTGGATCGCCTGGTCGTCGACCGGCGAGCAAGGTTTGATCTATGCGGTCGGTCGCGACATCACCGCCGAGAAGGCTGCGGCCGAAACATTGCGCCGCACCGAAGAGCAGCTCCGGCAGGCCCAAAAGATGGAAGCGGTCGGCCAGCTCACCGGCGGCATCGCTCATGATTTCAATAATTTGCTGACCGGCGTTATTGGATCGCTTGATCTGATGCAGAAGCGCATCGCGCAAGGGCGTCTGGCCGATGTGGAGCGCTACCAGACCATGGCGATGACATCGGCCAAGCGCGCCGCGGCGCTGACGCACCGCTTGCTCGCCTTCGCGCGGCGCCAGCCGCTCGATCCGCGGCCGGTCAACGTGCGGCGGCTGGTTCATTCGATCGAGGAGCTGCTGCGGCGAACCATCGGGGAAGCGGTCCAATTGGATATCGTTACGGCGGACGGGCTGTGGAGCACGTTCTGCGACCCGCACCAGCTTGAAAGCTCATTGCTCAATCTTGTGATCAATGGGCGCGACGCCATGCCGGATGGCGGCAAGCTTCGAATCGAAATCGCGAACTGCCACATCGACACGGCCTCGGCGGCCGAGCTGCGCGATATCGCGCCCGGCGCCTATGTGTGCCTGAGCGTCGCGGACAGCGGTGTCGGCATGTCGCCGGCCGTGCAGGCGCGCGCCTTCGATCCGTTCTTTACCACCAAGCCGCTCGGGCAAGGGACCGGGCTCGGCCTTTCGATGGTCTATGGCTTTGCCCGCCAGTCGGAAGGCCATGTGCATATCGAATCCGGGGTGGAGCGGGGCACGACGGTGAAGCTTTATCTGCCGCGCCACCGCGGCGCCGTGGAGGACGCGCTCGCGGCTTCCTCCGCCGCCGATCCGCGCCGGGCGAAGGACGGCGAGACCGTTTTGGTGATCGAGGACGAAGCCTCGGTGCGCGAACTCGTCATCGAGGTGCTGAATGATCTTGGCTATCGGGCGCTGGAGGCCGGGGATGGTCCGGCGGGCCTGAAAATCCTGCAATCGCTGGACCGGGTCGACCTGCTGGTGACCGACGTCGGGCTGCCGGGCATGAACGGGCGTCAGGTCGCCGAAGCCGCGCGCGAACGCCGTCCCGATCTTAAGATTCTGTTCATCACTGGCTACGCCGAGAATGCCGCGATGGCGAACGGCTTCCTTGCGCCCGGCATGGAAATGGTCACGAAACCCTTCGCGATCGACGCATTGGCGGCGCGCATCCGCGACATGATCACGACCTGAACGGCCTCATCCTTCACCGCCCCTTAACGTCCCTCGCGCTAGGGTTCCGGTGCTCTCGCCGGTGGGGGATCGCGCGAGCTTGCGCGGCGTTGTGGGTTCGGGGTTCTGGTCATGGATATTGCTACCGCGCTGGGGCTTGTTGCCGGCATCGTCGTCGTCGCCACCATGGTGCTGATGGGCGGCGACCTGCACATGTTCATCAGCGAGCACGCGATGATCATCATCTTCGGCGGATCGTTCGCCGCGACGCTGATCCGGTTCCCGCTCGCCACCATGATGCACGGCCTGCCGATGGGGGCGAGCTACGCATTCAAACTGACCAGCACCAATGCCCGCGACCTGGTGGACGAGATCGCCGGCCTGGCCGAGATCGCCAGAAAGACCGGCCCTGTCGGCCTTGAAAAAGTGACCCCGGCTGATCCGTTCCTGGCCAAGGGGACGCGCTTCGTCGCCGACGGGTACGATGCCGACTTCATCCGCGACAATCTCGAGCGCGACCGCGACAACTTCCTCACCCATCTCGACGAGGGGCAGAAGATCTATCGCGCCATCGGCGACTGCGCGCCGGCCTTCGGCATGATCGGAACGCTGATCGGCATGGTGCAGATGTTCGCCAACATGACCGACCCCTCCAAGCTGGGTCCGTTCATGGCAACCGCGCTGCTGGCGACGCTCTACGGCGCGCTGGTCGCCAACATTTTTTGCCTGCCCATCGCCGACAAGCTTCACGTCAAGCTGGTCGAAGAGGAAATCAACAAGACGCTCATCATCGACGGCATCCTGATGATCCGGGATTCGAAAAGCCCGACGCTGGTGCGCGAAATGCTGCTGGCCTACCTGCCCGAAAAGCATCGTCACGACGATGCCGAACTGGCGCCCGCCTGAGGCCACGCGGCTTCGGGCTGAAGAGGGCATAGGGCGATGGCGAAGAAGCGCGGAGGCCACGGCGGGGGACACGGCTGGTTCGTGACCTTCGCCGACCTCATGGGCCTGATGATGAGCTTCTTCGTGATGCTCGTCGCCTTCTCCAATCAGGATCAGCAAAAGCTGAAGATCGTCGCGGGCTCGATGCGCGAGGCTTTCGGCGTTCAGACCCAGGCGCGCTATTCCGGCATCATCGAAACCGACGGCATTCCGACGCGCCCGAGGCTGAAGAACACCGCGCATATCAGCCCGGAGGAGGCGTCCAATACGCCGAGCCCGGATGCGCAGGAGCGCGACCACGTCAACGGCGCCAAGCTCAAGATCGATCGCGAGTTCGCGCTCGCCTCCGCCTCGCTGCGGCAGGCGCTGCAGGACATGCCGGAACTCACCGAAATCTCCAAGCACATCATGTTCGAGGAGACCCAGCAGGGCCTCAATCTGGAGATCGTCGACCAGGACGGCCGCTCGATGTTCGCCGATGGTTCCAAGGTGCCTTACGAGCGCACCCGGCGGCTGATCGAAAAGCTGGCGATACCCTTGAAGCAGACGCCGCTGCGCGTGCTGATCACCGGACACACCGCCGCCGGCTTCGTGCCGCAGCGGAGCGACTATGGCGCGTTCGACCTGTCCGCGGACCGGGCCAATGTGGTCCGCCAGATCCTGGAACATGAAGGTTTGCCGGCCGCCCACATCTTCGCGGTGTCGGGCAAGGCGGACAGCCAGCCGCTGTTTCCCGACGATCCGTCGCTGTCGGCGAACCGGCGCGTCACCATCACCCTGATGCGCGAGGACCCGGCGCTGCCGCCCGATCTCAAGCCTTAACGCGATGGGATCAGGTTGAATCGCGATCGCACGCCGGGTTTTTGACGTGCCTATCGGGTCCGTTGCCCGGGGGCGCGCCTTTCCGGATCATGCCGGCGCTTGTACCAAAATACCACGCTTGATACTGTCTGGCGCGATACGTCCCAACGTCCGCGTTCCGGACAAATTCGCTCCGTCAGACGAATTGACAGGCTTCGAAGAAGTGTCGATAGCCGTGTCGGGTCCAATCATCGAGCGTCCTTCGTCTCATGGCCGTCACCGCCGCATCGAACGAGGCTCAGGATGGATCGGTCACCGCGGGCTTCTGGTCGCTGACGCTCGGCAGCATCGGCGTCGTGTTCGGCGATATCGGCACTTCGCCGCTCTACGCGTTTCGCGAGGCGGTCGCGGGCGCGGCCGAAGGCCAGCCGGTCACCCGCGTCATGGTGCTCGGCGTGCTCTCGCTGATCCTGTGGGCGCTCTTGATCGTCGTCACCACCAAATACGTCCTGCTGCTGCTGCGTGCCGACAATAATGGCGAGGGTGGGACGCTGTCGCTGATGGCGCTCGGCCAGCGGGCGCTTGGCCGGCGCAGCCTGTTCCTGCTCGGGCTCGGCGTGGTCGGCGCCTCGATGTTCATCGGCGATTCCATGATCACGCCGGCGATTTCCGTGCTCTCGGCCGTCGAGGGCCTCAAGCTCGCGGCCCCCGGGCTCGAGCATTACGTGGTGCCGCTGACGATCTTCATTCTGGTCGTCCTGTTCTCGGTGCAGAGCAGCGGCACCGCGCGCGTCGCCTCCGCGTTCGGGCCG
>JBBWZU010000373.1:0-2514 GCA_039649225.1 Hyphomicrobiales bacterium
AGTCTGGACGCATCGGCCTCGGCGAGGAACACCGCATCCCGGTCAAAAGCCTCGTAGCTCATGAACCCGGCTCTCAGGCCGCCATCACGCTTGAGCGACGCGATGTAGCGCGTCACATCGTCTGCACCGAACTTGCGGCTCTTCGAGCGCGAGTTCATGAATGCGAGAATCAGCTCCTCCTCCTTCCCTTGGTACTCGCTCAACGCTTCATCGACCCGCGCGAAGCGCGCGAAGTGCTGTGTCCGTGGAATGTTTGGCGCCAGCCGTTTGAATTCAGCAGTTCCCGCAAGACCTTCGATGAACGCCTCGGCCACAGTGAGACTCAGCAATCGCTCGGGATATTGGATCGCAAAGGCATAGGCCACGCGCGCACCGATGTCGTGGCCAATGACATGGGCGCGATCGATCCTGAGATGATCCATCAGTTCCTTGACGTCGGTCGCGAGCGTCTTCTTCTCGTAGCCCGAGGCGGCGCGCTGCGACAGGCCGGTGCCGCGCAAGTCCGGTACAATGAGCTGATAGCGCTGGCCCAGCATGGCAATCGCCGGCGCAAACGCGTCGCCGGTCTCCGGAAAGCCGTGCAACAAGACCACAGGTTCTGCCCGCGGGCCGATGCGGCGGTAGTAGATCGTCACGCCATTGACGGTCGCGGTGCCGGTTTCAACGCCAAGTCCGGCCGCCTTCGCGGCCGCCTCTACGGAAGTCTGCTCGGCGCGCACTTCGGACGCCATCGCAACCAGGCACGACGCGAGGAGCGCCGCGAGGGTCAGCCGGGTGCACAATGCACCGGTTCGCAGCAAGACTTTCAGGTCCATGCGTCGCTCCATGTGGGGCAGCTTTGTCTCGATGGGCTTGCCCGCAATGCTCCTGATGAGCATCGCGTCGAGCAGCGGACTATCGAAAAGATCAAGCGACGCAAGCCGATTCAGAATCCGGACAGTATCGTCGGAGCGCGTATCACGGCAGATGCGGCCGCCGCCTTGCTGCCATGTGCAAAGTGCGCCTCTCCACGTCCGTGAGAGGCTTACTTCGATCGGATTGCGCTTCCAGGCATAGACGCGATTGGCGATATCGAACTGCGTCGTATGGCGGCCCCGAACTGATCATGTCGGCTTTAGTGACACAGTTTGGGTCGGAGATTCATCCTGGGCCAAGAGAGGCTGGCATGATTGCCATCTATACGAGGCGCGACAGCAGGATCAATACCGTGGTCACGGTGATCGCGCCGCCGATCCGCGTCGCGATCTGGGCGAACGGCATCAGCTGCATCCGATTGGCGGCCGTCAGGATGGCGACGTCGCCGGTGCCGCCTTGTCCGCTGTGACAGGCGTTGATGATTGCCGCCTCGATCGGGTACATGCCGAGCCAACGTCCAACCAGCGCGCCGGTCCCCATCAGGGTCACCACCGTGCTGGCGATGGTGATCAGGTTGGGAAGATTGAACGCCGCGATCAGCTTGTCCCACGGCGTCATCGAAACGCCGATCGCGAACAGCAGCGGATAGGTGACGGCGGTCGAAAAGAATTTGTAGACGACGAACCCGCCGCGCTGCAGGTGCGGCGAAACCGCGCTCGTGAGTTTGGCGATGACCGCCAGGAACAGCATGGCGACCGGGGCCGGCAAGCCGAACAGACGGTGGCACATGACACCCATCAGGTAGAGCGTGATGGCGGCAAGGCCCGCTGCCGCGACCGTGCTGACATCGATCGGCTGGCCCTTCTCGTCTTCCGCCTCTTCGTGTCCGGCATTCATGTCGTCGTGTTCGCCGGGCTGCAGGCGCCCTTCCCCGGTCAGGCCCGGATAGCGCTTGCCCACGAAGTTGAGCGTCCCGGCGAGGAGTATCGCGGTCAGACTGCCGAGCATGACCGGCGGCAGCACCTGCGCGAATACGTCGCCCTGCGGCTGGCCGAGAATTTCCGAATATCCGATTGAAAGCGGAATTGCGCCTTCGCCAACGCCTCCCGCCATGATGGGGACCACGACGAAGAAGAACGTGTGATACGCGCCGAGCCCCAGCAGCATGCCGACCAGCGTTCCGACGATCCCAGCCGCGACCGAGCCGACGGCGAGCGGCACGAAGATCTTCAAGAACCCTTTCACCAAAACCCGGCGGTCCATGCCGAGAATGCTGCCGACGATGATGCAGGCGATGAAGAGATAAAGAAAATTCGTGTATTTGGTGAATTCGACGACGGATTTTTCGACCTGTGGCGGCAGCAGCTTGTAATAGGCCAGCGCGGATGGAATGAAGGTCGCGAAGATCGCCGCGGCGCCGATGTTGCGTAGCACCGGCGTGCGCTTGCCGATTTCCGCGCAGGTAAAGCCGCCGACCACCAGGACAGCGATCATGATCGATACTTCACCTTTGATGTCGCCGGTGTAGGTAAACCCCGCGATCAGCGCGACGAGAATGACATAGATCGGGATCGGCACGATCCCGAGCCGCATGTCCATGATTTTCCACCAGCCTTGCGGCCACCACGGTGCGCGCGACGCGTCGGGCGCGACTGAGGC
>JBBWZU010000378.1:0-10862 GCA_039649225.1 Hyphomicrobiales bacterium
CTGCCGATCACCGATCAGGTCTCACGCTTTGCCATGAGCCATGCCGAGGCCGAAATCCGCCGGCGCGGCGCCATTCCGCACGCGATTGAGGATGCCGGGCCGGACGGCGAACGCGCGCGCGCCGAAGTCGGCCGCACGGTCTACGCGATCAATGTGCAGCAATATGCCTGCGCGGGCCTCAACTTCGGCAGCTATTACGACCGCTCGCCGATCATTGCCTATGACGGCGCCGCGTGCCCGCCCTACACGATGGCGAGCTATACGCCGTCAACCGTGCCGGGATGCCGCACGCCGCATCTGTGGCTCGCCAACAAGACCTCGCTCTACGATGCGCTCGGCCCCGCGTTCACGCTGTTGCGGCTGGATCAGGCGATCGATGTGGCGCCGCTGGTCGTTGCCGCCGAACGCCGCGGCGTGCCGCTCGCGGTGCTCGACATCGAGGCGGCCGCCGCGGCCGGTCTCTACGATCATAAACTGGTGCTGTCGCGGCCGGACCAGCACGTTGCCTGGCGCGGCAATGCCTTGCCGGCCGATCCGCTCGCCTTGATCGATCGCGTGCGCGGCGCGGGCGGCTAGCACTCCGTCATGCCCGCACGTGTCGCGGGCATGCACGTCTTTCTCGCCGAGCGATTTGAACGTCTCGCGGGCTCAACGCGGCTTCGATTGAGCGAGCTTGTTGAGACGTTGATGCGCGGCCTTGGATTTGGCCGCGCCCGCCTGGCGCTGATGCAGCGACGCCTTGCGCGCGCTCAGCGCCATGATTCTGCTCTCCTCGGCCAGCTTTTGCGCCTGCGCTTCGCGTTCGGTCCGCTCGATGGACGAAAAGGTCAGAGTCTGATGGCAGGGGACCTGGCGCGGCACATCGAACACCACGGTCTTCGCTTTGGCGTTGCGCCACGCCTCGATCGATCGCCCGGTGATCAGTTTCACGTAGTCGCGCGTTTCCGTCGGCAAGCTCGCGCGCGCCGCCAGCCAATCCAGGACACGCTTCGGACCGGCATTGTAGGCGGCCGCGATGAGGCCAAGATTGCCGAAGCGCGCGCGCAGCGTTCGCAACAGCCGGCCGGATGCCGGCAAGGCTTCGCGCGGATCGAATGCATCGAGTTGCAACACGTCCGCAACATCGGGCATGAATTGCGCGATGCCCATGGCGCCGACGCGGCTGATCGCCGCATGATCGAACCGGCTTTCGCGCCAGATCAGGTTCGTGAAGAATCCGATCGGCAATTCGTTGGCTTGGGCCACCTCGACCAGGGTCGAGCACACTTCATCGTTCGACAGCAGCGGCGCGTCGGATTCGGCGAGCGCCGCTTTGGCCCGCTCGAGCAAGCTCGGCTTGCCAAAATCCTTGCGCTCATCCGCCGCATCGTCCTTCACGGCGAGCGCATCAGGCGAAGGAGCCTGCGCGTCGCCTTTCTCGGTTGCGATTGTCGAACTCAGGTCTATTTCGCTTGGTAGCTCTGGAGCAGGATTGGCCAGAACCGGAACGCTGAAAAACACCAAGCCGGCCAGCGCGAATGAAAAAACATATCCAGATCGTCGCATCGTTGAACGTATTCTCCCGGCCACGCGGAATTCGGCGCACCATCATCGATTGTTGATCGTTGGTATGAGAGAGGTCCCTCGCGCGCGGCAGTGCCGGGGCTCGCTCGGGCGCGTCAATGCCGGGAAATGCCGACGAGAATGTGAACACGAGACGGCAAATCGGTGCTTTGCGTCATGCGTCGTAGTTCTGCGTAGCAGCGGCGAGCGCTGCGGATGTCGCCATCCGTGGAACCCAACCCATGCGCAGCAATGCGGCTGAATCTCCGACCAGCGGTTCGGCAAGCCGCCGGTAGAGTTCCGCGTAACCGCCGAGCCGAAAGCCGAAGCGCAGCACCATCTCCGGCACGCCGATCAGACCCGGCCGACGCCCGAGGCCGGCGCGCATTGCGGTCACCATCTCGGGAACCGTCAAAGGTTCAGGATCGGCAACGATGAGCGGACGGCGCAGCGGTTCCTTCGTCACAATGACGCTTTCCACCGCGGCGCTCAGGTTTGCGATCGACAGCAGCGACCGCTTCGCCCGCAGCGCGCCGAAGGGAAGCGGGTAAGGCGATCGGGCGAGCTGGATCAAGCGTGCCATGTTCCCTTTTACGCCCGGTCCAACCACCAGAGCGAGACGCAGCGCGACCCAGTCGAGATCGAGCTTGGCAAGTTCCCGCTCGGCCGCCAGCTTGGATCGCCCATAAGCATCGGTCGGCTTCGGTTCCGAATTCTCGGTCAGCATCTCGGCAGCCGAAGCGTCCGCTGCGGCGCGCAGCGAAGACATGAAGATGAAACGCCGTACCCCGGCACGCGATGCGGCGAGCGCGAGCGCCGCCGTCGCACCGGTGTCGAGGCGGCGGAAATCCTCGGCCGGCGTCCCCGTCATCGATGGCGCAATGCCGGCCGAATGTATCACGGTATCGACACCGGCCAGCGCCGCATTCATGTTGATCGGGCGCGCCAGATCGCCGATGACGGCGTGCTGGCAACGCGGTGGCAGCGCGGTCGGACTGCGCAGCAGGACACGGACCTGATATCCGCGCAGCGCAAGCTCGCCGAGCAGATACTTCCCGATGAAGCCGGTCGCGCCGGTCAGTGCGACGGTCGACCCGGTCATCGAAGTCGGAGAATTGGGTTGATACTCATGTTTCGCTACCGGCGATCCATGTCCTGACCACCTCGATCTTGTCCGGGTCGAGCGCGATCATGTCAGCCCGATAACCCGCCGCAAGTCGACCTGTGCGCAGGCCGAGAAAGGATGCGGGGTTCGCAGACGCCAGGCCCAAGGCCAGTTCCAGCGGCAGCCCGAGCAAACGCACGCAATTGCGCACAGCCGTCGCCATATCGAGCAATGCACCCGCCAGGGCGCCGTCAGCGCGCACGCAGCGCATCCCGTCTGTCGAGATGTCCTCTCCGTACAATCTGAATCCCGTCCCGCTTCCGCCGACAGGCGGCATCGCATCGGTCACCAGCATGGGATTGCCGGCGCCCCGCAAGGCGAGACGAAGCATCGCCGGGGCGACGTGGATTCCGTCCACGATCAGGCCGAATGAACACGCCGCATGCTCGAGCGCAGCGGCGATCGGGCCCGGCTCGCGGCTTGCCATCGGGCGCATGGCATTGAACAGATGGGTGAACCCGGTCAACCCTTCGGCCATTGCGCGTTGTGTTTGTTGGTAGGTCGCCATCGAATGTCCGAGCGAGACGCGGACATCGGCGGCGACGAGATCCGCGATGAACCCTCCCGGCACGTGCTCGGGTGCGAGCGTCACAAGCAGCGCGCCCCGACGTGGCGCCGTCAGTATCGTCACGTCCGTCCGCGTCGGCTGGCGAATATGCGCGGGATCATGGACGCCGGCTTTCTCTGGAGAAAGAAACGGCCCTTCCAGATGCAGCCCAAGCAGCGCCGGCACTGCGTCGATCGCGGCCTGAACCGCGGCCATTGCGGCTGCGGTCTTTTCCGGCGCATCGGTGATCAGGGTCACAAGAAAGCCGGTGGTCCCGAACTTGCGATGCGCTGCCGCGATTGTGGCGATCGTCTCGACGGTCGGTGAATCGTTGAACAGCGCGTCGCCACCGCCATTCACCTGAAGATCGACGAACCCGGGTGCGAGCCAGAGGCCGTCCGGCAGCGTCGTCACGGTCGGCACTGCCGAAGCTTCCGCCCGCGGCAGGACACGCACGATCCGTGCCCCGTCCACCACGACGGCCGCCTGGCGGTGACACGTTGCGCCGTCGAAGACAAAATCTGCCGCGATCGCCAGCAGCGCGCTCATCGGGTCTGGGTCACCTTCTGCAGGTGACGCGGATTATCGACATTGCCGCCGCGCCGCTCGGCAATCTGGATGAGCAAATGATAGAAGGTCTGGATCAGGCAGATCGGATCAACATCAGGATGGTCCGGCTCCAAAGCCGCAAGCGGCGTTGCGCCCTCGATCGTCGTGCCGGTCGAGAAAACCGCGGCGCCCGCGCGCGACAGCCGGTGCACAAGCTGCTCCAGGCCGGCTGCGGCTTCATCGGTCGGTCGAAACACGATGATCGGATAGGCATCGCCTACCAGCGCGATCGGCCCGTGCTGGAATTCGGCGCTGCTGAAAGGTTCGGCGTGAAGCTGGCAACCCTCCTTGAGCTTGAGTGACGCTTCCCGTGCAATCGCAAGGGTGGGCCCGCGACCGATCGTCATCACGCTGTCGGCGGCCGCCAGCGCGCCGAGCGCCGCCGACCAATCGAGATCGCTGGCGGCATGCAGCCGGTCCGGAAGGCGATCGAGCGCGCGTTGCAGCGCCAGGTCGTCGGACCACGACGCGACGAGCCGAACCAGCACCGCCAGCGATGCCACGAATGATTTGGTCGCCGCGATGCTGCGTTCCGGACCGGCCCCCATCGGCAATACGATCTCGCAAGCTTGCGCCAGAGGGCTGGTGCCATCGTTCACTATGCCGACCGTCAACGCGCCCGACGCGCGCGCCATGCCGGCCGTCTCGATGATGTCGTCACTCCGGCCGGCCTGCGAGATGGCGATCAACACCTGGCCTTCGAGGCGAAGAGGTTGTCGGTAAAGCGACGCAATGCCGGGAGCGGCAGCCGAGACCGGAATGCCGATGCGGCGCTCGATGAGATGCTTGCCGAACGTCGCCGCATGGGCCGAGCTTCCCCGGGCGCAGGTGACGATGACGCGCGGAGGCTTTTGCCGCAGCGCGGCGGCGAGCGCGGCGATCGGTCGGGCGAGTATGTCCTGCTGGCGAAGGACCTCGGGTGCCTCGCGGGATTCCCGATCCATTCGGGTGTGCGGTTCGTCGCCTGATTTAGTCTGCGTGCGAAGCATCGGCTCAGGCCGCGACGGACTGGACAGCACGGTGCGCGATCAGCAAGGCGCCGTCGAGTGCGTCTCCGAGCGGCGCAACAAGCCGCTCTTGGGTCGATGGCGACAGCCGGCCTTCGATGTGAGGCGCCAGCCCTCCGACAAGCGCCAGCCGCGACGCTCCCAGCGCGACAAGGCGCGCCGCGATGGCGTCGAGATGCGCGGCGCCCACTCGCAACAGGTCGACCGCGGTTTCATCGTCCCCTGACGCGTGCGCGAGAACGATCGGCGCCAGCGCGCCGAGGTCGCGCGGCGTCGCGCGTGCGACCCAACTCACGATCGCATGCGGATCCGATCCGCACCGCTCAAAGACGCTCCGGAGCAGCGGCGTCCAGGCGGTGCGCCCGTCATAGGCCGACAGGACGCGGCGCAAGGTTTCGCGCCCGATCCACGCGCCGCTTCCTTCGTCCGAGATTTCAGGACCCCAGCCGCCGACCCGATACTGGCGGCCACGGAGTACGGCCCAACCGATACTGCCGGTTCCGGCGACGATGACGGCGCCGTCATTTCCATTGTGCGCGCCGACGCAGGCGGCATGTGCGTCCGAGGTCAGGATCGCCTTGCCAAAGGCTTGCGGGTGCTTCGTTGCCGCCGCGAGTTCGGCCGGCTCCGTCGCTCCCGCCAGCGCCAGGCACGCGGTGATCCGCGGAAGGTCGGTAGCGGTAAGCCGCGCCTGCTCAAGGCATGCGAGCGTCGCCTCGGACACGGACGCGAAAGCATCCATCAGCCCGGACCGGATATTGGCCGGCCCGGCGGAAGCTTCGGCCAGCCTGATGCCGAAGGCGTCGCACAATCTGACCCTGCAGCTGGTTCCACCGCCGTCAACTGCCAGAAATAGCCCGTTTGCCATCGCGACGCCCGGATTGTCATCAACTGCGCCCCCGGTCGACCGATAACGCATGAGAACGACTTTCGATCAGGCGCGTTGGTGTTCCATGACAGGTGGGAAGCCATGACAACCGAACGTCCCAGCCCGCGCTATGCCGAGATCGACGCGTGGGATGCGGCTGACGCGCTGGAAGCCATGATCGACGGGCAATTCGCCGCCGTGGCAGCGGTCAGAACCGCGCGTTCAGCGATTGAAGCGGCGGCGCGGGCGATGGAAGCCCGCCTGCGGTACCGCGGCCGCTTGATCTATGTCGGAGCCGGCACGTCGGGCCGGCTTGCCGTGCAGGATGGCGCCGAGCTGATGCCGACTTTCAGCTGGCCGAGCGAACGGCTGCTTTTGATCATGGCCGGCGGCGCTCCCGCATTCACCCGATCGATCGAAGGCGCCGAAGACGAGGTCGAGGACGGGATCGCGCTCATCCGCGAACACAAAGTCGACGGCAAGGATGTCCTCATCGCGGTCGCCGCCAGCGGCACGACGCCTTTCACGGTTTCTTGCCTGCGCGAGGCGAAGCGCTACGGCGCGCTCACGATCGGAATCGCCAACAATCGCGCAACGCCTCTCTTGAAGGAATCGGACCATCCCGTCTGGCTCGATACCGGCTCGGAGCCGATCGCCGGTTCGACGCGGCTGGTCGCCGGTACGGCTCAGAAGATCACGCTCAATCTGCTCTCGTCGCTGCTGATGATCCTGCTCGGACGCGTCTACGGCGGGCTCATGGTGGACATGCAGGCGACCAATGAAAAGCTTCTGCGCAGAAGCGAGGACATGCTCATGCGCCTGACGGATTGCAGCCGTGACGCGGCACGCGAGGCGCTCGGCCGCGCCCAGGGCAGCGTCAAGACCGCGACGCTGCTGCTGCATGGTTGCGACCTCGAGACCGCAAGGTCGCTGCTGGATCGCGGCGGCGGACAACTGCGCAAGGCTCTCGCCCTCGTCGGACAAGGCGGCGTGCACGCCGCGTAGTGTCGCGCCTATGATCGCGCGCCCAGCACGACCACCTTGGTATTGATCGGTGCGCGCTGGTACAAATCGATCACGTCCTGGTTGATCATGCGGATGCAGCCGGACGAGACGCTGCTCCCGATGGTCCATGGCTCGAGGGTGCCGTGAATACGGAAAAGCGTGTCCTTGTTGCCCTGCCAGAGATAGAGGGCGCGCGCGCCGAGCGGATTGCGCGGCCCGCCGGACATGCCGATGCCGCTCTGCAGCGCGGTCAATTGCCGGCGCAGATCGGGCTGGCGCTGGATCATTTCCTTGGGTGGATACCAATCCGGCCATTCCCATTTCTCATGGACATTGGCAATGCCGGACCAGCCGAAGCCCTCGCGCCCGACCCCGACGCCGTAACGGATCGCCTGTCCGCCGTCCTGCACCAGATAGAGGAAGCGGTTCGCCGGATCGATCACGATCGTCCCAGGTGGCTCGCTGGTCGGATAGGAGACTGTGCGGCGCAGGAACTGCGGGTCGATCTGGCTGAGGTCCACCGCCGGAATCGGAAACGGCTCGCCACTGGTGCCGGCATAGACACCGGCGTAACGGCTCAGCACCGCCGGATCGGCCGGGCGCGCGACCACACCGGGCCGGCTTGGCTCGGCAGGCGCAAGCAGCTCGGGCTCAGGCAGGCGCTGCGGCAAGATCATCTGCGGCGCGAGCGGCACGACCGCAGGCTGCGGCGGGCCGAACCCCCGGCAGCTCATCGGATAGCGGTCATCGCATCCTTGCGCCTGGACGTCCGGGGATGCGCCCAAGATCGTGGCAATGATCGTGCCGATCACAGCGCAGAGCACTATTACGCGTTGCTTCAGCACGGTCCGCCCCAAAGCCGTAACGGCGATCTCGGAACAATAGTTCCCATGTGGGTTCGCATAAAAACTCTCTCATGCCGGAAGCAAAGCACCAAGTCCTGCGGCATCAGTCTCTGTTGCGAGTATGATGCATTTGCGGCAGCGTGCCCGAAGGCGCGGGCGCAGATCAGCCGATGGCGGACATTGCCGCTCAACAACCCTTCGGCGCAGTACAGGCGTCTTGAGCGCATCGCGCGTCCGAACGTGCCGAGTCCGCGGGCGGTAATTCACCCACTGGCCGCGCGCCAGCCGCACCTGGAAACAAAATGACCTCAAACCGGTTCTGTCCAGTGCTTCCGGTTTTCTGAATTGAAATTCCTGAGAGGACACGAGCGACAGTCCGGCGGAGGATCGATATGGATTGGAGTAAGATTGGCAAAATCCTGAAGAGTGCTTGCGACCGCGACGACGATACGGCCGTTCTGTCCCGGCGCGACGCGTTGGCGGGTCTCGGGCTGGCAGGCGTATTCCTGGTCGCCGGACCGAAGCTGCTGGCGCCGGCTGACGCAAGACCTCTCGATGGGCCTGCCCCCGACGCCCAGACCATTGCGGCGGACACCAGGGCCGAAACCGATCCCGGCACCCCGGAACGCGATGCGGCGGATACAGCCGACGTCACGGATCTCACTTCGCGGCGATGGCGCCGTCGTCATTGGCGCCGTCGTTACTGGCGTCGTCGCTACTGGCGCCGCCGGTACTGGCACCGTCGTCACTGGCGCCGTCGCTATTGGCGTCGTCGATACTGGCGCCGTCGTTACTGGTATTGAGACGATCGGTTAGAGCGCAGTATGTAGTAGGGCGGGCAAAGGCACGCGCTTGCGCGCCGTGCCCGCCAGACAAATACGCGGGCACGGCGCACCCGGACGGCGCGAAGCGCCGATCCGCGTGCTTCTTTGCCCGCCCTACATCATCTCTTTCTTATTTGGAGGCCGCGCAGCGCCGCTGGACTGTATCACTCCGCGGTCGTCATCATCTTCACCAGAACGTTCGGCAGTCCATCGAGGTATGGCCCCATGAAGAACTCCTCCCCCGAGCCGTCCCCGAAATAGCGGTCATACGCGGCGATCATGGCGTGAACCGGCCCGAGGCATTTCGGCACGGCGTCCACGATCAGATCACCGAGGTTGGCTGCCGGATCCTCCTTGCGGAAACGACCATCCGAAACCACGCTGCCGGCAATGCAGTCGGTCACCGGACGCACGTAGATCTGCGTCGCTGCGTTTCTCTGTTGCAAAGGAAGATGGCGCACCGGCGCCTCGACCCCCGGCCCCATCGCGACGCCAAAGGTCATCGTCGCGGCCGCAAGCTTCGCCAGAATCATGACTGAGTTCCCCAACCCTCGCGCAGTGTACAACGAGTTGCGCGCTCGCGCGACGGGTTACGGCGTCAGTCAAAATCCGTAGTGCCGGCCAGGGTATTGCAACAACGTGTCCGGCGATCCGTTACCGCCGGGCTGCCTCGGCTGACGTCGATCTTTCTGTGTTTCGGGATCGCTCGATCGACCCCGCCTTCATCAGCTCTGCGGCAATGTCGCTCCAGCTTTCTGCAATGTGCTCGAGGATATGCCGTGCAGGCTGGGGCCCGGCCTCCAGCGTCAGAGCCAAGCACTCCCTCGCCCGTTCATGGCACAGCGCGACGGTCAAGCGGTCAGTTGTTCTCAATCGCGGCAGCATGGGGACCTCCCTCGCGCCCTAGCACGCGTCTTTCGATTGAACGATTTGCGCGGATTTCGGTTCGGATGGCGAAGGCGGTGGTGCGGCCCGGGACCGCGCCGCGCGCGATGCGGTCCCGGTCAGCGCGTCAGTCGATCACTTCGACCACGCGGCGGCTCGACGGGTCGACAAGCACCACGTCATCGCCGGTGTAGACATAGCGGTAGGATCGGAAGGCAGGACCCCAGGTTTCCGGGACCGGAGCAAGCTCAACATCTGCAGGCAAAGTTGCACCAACGGTGACACGTGATTGCATCTTGTAAGGACGGACTTGCTCCGTGGTGACGTATCTCTTGATGGTGGTACGCTGCTCCGGAGAAACGATGACGGTCTGCGCCATCGCATACGAGCTTGCCAGCACGGCGAGCGCGGTGGCGGCGAACAGGATGCGTTTCATGACCTTATTTCCTTTGACTTTGTTGAGTGTGTGGCCCCGACGCCGGTGCTGATCATGGGCCCGGCCAGTCGCCCTGCCAAACCAACCCCGCGGCGTTCGGGTCGTTCCGGAAACCCGCGTTAAGCCGCTGGATTTTTTGATGAATAATTGTTTGGCTAGTGCCCTGTTTCGGCGCTCAGCGCGGAACCATGCGTTCCGCTTTGTCGTCGCGCTTGGCGAAAACGAGCTTCTGATACGCCAGGCCGATGCCGATCAGCGCGAAGCCGAGGCCGATGAACGACGTCGCGCGCAGGATACCCTCGAGCCCGGCAAGATCGAACGCGAAAACCTTGGCGACACTCGCCATGATGAACAGGCCCGAGGCGAGCCGCACCGTGATCGAGCGCCGCCACAGGCCGTAGGCGAGCAGCGCGATCCCGAGCACGAGCCATACCGCCGAATAGGCGTACCATTCAGCCTCGCTGGTCGAGAGCCAGAATCCGATGCTCTCGCCCTGGAACACGCGGCGCGTTTCCAGCGTGACGAAGACGAACAGCGTGGCGATCGCCGCAATGCTGGCCGCCACGCGGAACGCGGGCGGCGGCCGCAGCCCGTTGCGCCGGCTCGCCTCGCGCGCCAGCACGAAGGCCAGCGCGGCGACGAGACCGTATCCGACGAGCAGTGTGTTGAAGACCGCATTGCCGGCGACCTCCGCGCCGGTGAACAACGGGTTGGCAAAGAGGCCCAATCCCACTGCGGCAACGACGAGCGCGAGTGCGCCGACCGCCATCGCGCCGCGCAGCAGCAGCTCGGATTGCCGCATGCGCGCGACATGGATGAGCGCGATGGCAATGACGATGAACATGGCCGTGTCGACGCCGAGCTCGGCGATCCCGGCGCCGCGTTCGATCGCGATCGCGGTGCCGTGGAACAGCACGCGCACTTCAAGCACCAGATAGGCGAGCACGAGCACGGATGACACCGCAGCCGCGATCCGGCCGTAGACCTCCCCCAGCGATCGGACGATGAGCGCCAGCACGGCGGCGGCGAATGCCGGCAGGAGATAACCGGGGATCAAGGCATTGAAGATGGCGCCGCCGGCGATCGGCTCCAGGCGCAGCAGCGGGTTGTAGCCGAGGCCCGGCCCGCC
>JBBWZU010000419.1:0-10555 GCA_039649225.1 Hyphomicrobiales bacterium
AGGTCGAGCTGATCCGCGGTCAGAACCGCTACGTCGCGGCGCTGCGTGCCGCGACCGCGCTGGTCGAAGGGGCACTGTCGTGACGAGCGCGCAAGACGTTACCGACACACAAGAGATCGTCGGGCGCGTCGATAGCGCGCCGCTGATGCGCCATTGCGAGGAATTCGCCAAGCGCGTGAAGCTGTCGGGCACGCCGGAGGAGAAGGAGAGCTTTCTTTATCTCGGCAAATGCCTCGAGGGCTACGGCTTCCGCACCGAACTGATCGAGCACGACGCCTACATCAGCCTCCCCGGCGCATCCCGCGTCGAGGCTGACGGCGCGGCGTACCAAAGCATCACGCACTCCTTTTCGCGCCCCTCCCCAGCCGGCGGGCTGACGGCGCCGCTCGTCGACCTGCGCGACGGCTCGCCTGAAAATTTTGCGCGCGCCGACTGCCGCCAGAAGATCGTGTTAGTGGACGGGATCGCGAGCCCGGCCGTCGCGGCGCGCGCCAGGGCGGCAGGCGCCGTCGGACAGCTCCATGTCAGCCCGCATCAGCACCTGCACGAGATGTGCATTTCGCCGGTCTGGGGCAGTCCGTCCGCCGATACGCTCGACCGGATGCCGGCGACCGTCGCCTGCACGATATCGGATGCGGATGGCGCGGCGCTGCGGCTTGCGCTGGCGAAATCGCCTGCGCTGCAAGTCACGCTCCATGCGCAAGTCGATACCGGCTGGCGCAAGACGCCGCTGCTGGTCGGCGACATCGATGGACCGAACGGCGTGGAATCGCCTTTCGTGCTGCTCTCCGGCCATCACGACACCTGGTACTATGGCGTGATGGACAATGGCAGCGCCAACGCCACCATGCTCGAGGCGGCGCGGTTGCTGGCGACACGCATCAAGGCGTGGCGACGGGGCCTGCGCATCTGCTTCTGGTCGGGCCATTCGCACGGGCGCTACTCCGGTTCCGCCTGGTATGTCGACCACCATTGGGGCGACCTCGACCGCCGCTGCGTCGCGCACGTCAACGTCGATTCCACCGGCGGCACCGGCGCGGTGCTGATGGGCGACAATGGCGTCGTGTCGAGCCTCGCCGAACTTGCGAGTGCCGTGACGCGCGCGGAAACCGGCCAGAACCACGCCGGCAAGCGCCCTTCGCGCTCGAGCGATCAATCCTTCTGGGGCATCGGCATTCCCTCGATGTACGGCAGCGTCAGCCATCAGCCGCCGGACGCCAAGATGCGCAATCCGCTCGGCTGGTGGTGGCACACGCCGCATGACCTCATCGACAAGATCGACCCCGATTTTCTCGTCCGCGACACCCGCATCGTGCTGCATACTCTTTGGCGGCTGCTGACCGACAAGGTGCTGCCGATCGATCCGGCGGCCGAGCTCGCCTCGCTGCGGGCGGAGTTGACGGCGATTGCCGGGTCCAAGTCGCCACCGGCGATGACGACGCTGATCACGGCGGTCGAGAGTGCCGTTGCGGCGGCAGCCAGGCTGAGAGCCGCGCGTCCCGCGGACGATGCGGCTTGCGAGGCCATCAACGAGGCGCTGATCCGCATGTCGCGCGCTCTCGTGCCGCTCGACTATACGGAAGGTGACCGCTTCGATCACGATCCGGCTTTGCCGCAACCGCCCTGGCCGGTGCTGCAGGGATTGCGCGACCTTGCGGCCGCGGAGCCGGGTTCGGACCAGGCCAAATTTCTTGGCGTCAGCGCCGCGCGCGCGCGCAATCGTCTGCTTCACGCGCTCGAGGAAGCGTCGCGCGTTGCCGGCCAATGTGCGCCATGAACGACCGCCGCGACGCATTGACGGAAGAGTGGATCGAAGCGCCTGCGGGTTGCGGACCGGTGACGCTCGAGATCCTGCGCGGCGCCATCAGCGCCGCACAGGCCGAGATGGAAGCGCTGATCGAGCGCACCGCCATCTCGGCGTTCATTCGAGAAAAGAAGGATTTCTACACCGCGCTGTTCGATGCTGACGGCGTCATGGCGGTCGGCTCCAACGTGCCGATCTTCGGCGACCTGACGACGCCGGTTTTCAGGCATTTCCCACCCGACACGATGCAGCCGGGCGATCTCTACTGGTACAATGATTGCTACGGCTCGCGCGGCGCGGTTTCGCATTCGAACGACCAGGTGCTGCTGGCCCCCGTCTTCCACGCCGGCCGGCGCTGCGCCTTCGTGATGAGCTGGGCGCATTTCGCCGATATCGGCGGCCTGCGCGCCGGCTCGATCAGTCCCGACACGACGGACATTTTTCAGGAAGGCATCATGATCCCACCGACCCGGCTGATCGAGGCCGGGCGGCTCAACGCGGCCGCGCTCGAGATCTTTCACCGCAATTCGCGCTTTCCCGATCAGAGCCGGGGCGACATGCGCGCGCTGATGGGCAGCGTGGAGCTGGGGGGCCGGCGGGTCGCCGAGATCGTGGCCCGGTTCGGCGCGGACGTCGTGGCGGACGGCCTGCGTCAGCTTCTCAACCGCACCCGCCAGGTGGTGCGCGGCAAGCTCGCCGAGACCTTCGCTTACGGCACCCACAGCTTCACCGATGCGATCGACGCCGACGGACACGGCAACGGCCCGTTCCGCATCCGCCTTTCGCTGACGCGCGAGGCCGGCTCGGACGGCGCGGACCGCTTCATCCTCGACGCCACCGGGACCGATGACCAATCGCCCGGCCCGGTCAACCTGCTGCTTAACCCTTGCGTGCCCGGAATGGCGCTCGGCCTCTACTATCTCGGCGGCGACCCGACGCAAGTGTGCAATGCCGGTGGGCCGCAGGCGCTGGATGAGGTGCGGCTGCGCGAGGGATCCTTGCTGTGGCCACGCTTTCCCGCCCCGCTCGGAATGCGCGGCCTGACGATGATGCGGCTGCTCGCGGCGCTCAATGGTCTCGTCAACACCGCAGGCGGCGGCGCGCCAGCCGCGCACGCGGCCTATGTGATCAATCTGATCCGCGGCACCTATCGCACGGCGTCCGGGGTGCTTGCGCCGTTCCTGCTCGCGGACGGGATCGGCGTCGGCTACGGCGCCCGCCCCTATGCCGACGGCATCGATGCGGTCTACTTCGTGGCGCAGGAGAACTATCCGGTTGAGTTCCTCGAGCTCGGCTACCCGGTACGGATGCGCACCTACGGCATCGCGCCGGACAGCGGCGGGCCCGGACGCTATCGCGGCGGCTGCGGGATCGTGCGCGAGTACGAGGTCGTGGCCGAAGAAGCCACGATGGCGATCCGGATCGACGGCGTGCAGAACCCGCCCTGGGGCATGGCCGGCGGCATGTCGGGCAGCGGCGGCCGCGCGATCATCAATCCCGGTACGCCGCGCGCGCGTGAACTCGCACCCCTGTCGGACGGAAACCTGCTCAAGCGCGGCGACGTGGTGCGGATTGAGACCGGCGGCGGCGGCGGTTACGGTCATCCTCATGATCGGCCTGAGACCGACGTACTCGAGGATGTCCTCGGCGGTTTTGTCAGCCAGGCTTCGGCCGAGCGCTGCTACGGCGTCGTGATCGACGGCGGCGAGATCGACCGTGACGCCACCGCCGCCCGGCGCGCCAACCGCCCGCCCGTCCGTGCGTTCCACCGCAATGGCTATGTCGATGCACTCGTTTGACTCCTCGCGACTTGACCCTTCGCGCTTTGCCGTCGCGGTCGATATCGGCGGCACCTTCACCGACATCACGCTGCACGAGCCGCGCACCGGCCGGGTCTGGCGCGCCAAGACACCGAGCGTGCCGTCCGATCCCTCGCAGGCTTTCCTGACCGGCGTTCAGCTCGTGCTGGAGCAGGCCGGTCACACGCCCAGCGTGCTGCATCGCGTGCTGCACGGCACCACGGTCGCCACCAACATGATTCTGGAGCGCAAAGGCGCGCGCACCGCACTGGTGACGACCAGGGGGTTCCGCCACGTTCTGACCATCGGCCGGCAGGATATCCCGCGCGAGGCGAATCTCTACGCCTGGGTGAAACCAGCGCGTCCGGTCCCGGCCTCGCGCGTGCTCGAGGTCGATGAGCGCGTCGGCCCCGGCGGCGCGATCCAGCTGCCGCTCGATGAGCCAAGCGTGCATGCGGTCGCTGAGACCCTCAGGGCGCTGAAGGTGGAAGCCGTGGCGGTGTGCCTGCTGCACTCGTTCGCCAACCCGGCCCACGAGGAGCGCGTGGCGGCGATCCTGCGCGAGGCGCTGCCCGACATCGCGGTCACGGCCTCGGTCGATGTGCTGCCGGTGGTGCGGGAATACGAACGCTCCCTCGCGACTGTGCTGAACGCCGCGGTCATGCCTGGGGTTTCGACCTATGTGTCGCGCCTGGAGCAGCGGCTGGCTGCCGCAGGGGTCTCGGCGCCGCTGCTGCTGATGCAATCCAACGGCGGCGTCGCCGGCGCTACGACCATCCGCCGCGTGCCATCGTCGACCGCACTGTCGGGGCCGGCCGCCGGCGTCGTTGGCGCGCGGCAGGTCGCCAAGGACTGCGGGATCGGCGATCTGATCACCGTGGATATCGGCGGCACCAGCGCGGATATCTGCCTGATCAAGGACGGGCACATCGCGCTGACGCAGAAAGGGCGAGTCGGCGAATGGCCGTTGTCACTGCCGATGGTGGACATGGTGACGATCGGCGCCGGCGGCGGCTCGATCGCGCGCGTGGCGGATGGCGCGCTGTCGGTCGGGCCATTGAGCGCGGGAGCCGATCCGGGACCGGCCTGCTATGGCCGCGGCGGACAGGATGCGACCGTGACCGACGCGCGCGTGGTGCTTGGGCATCTGCCGGACAATCTGCTCGGTGGGTGTATGACCCTGGATGCCGAACTGGCGCGCACGGCGATCCGCCGGCAGGTCGCCCAGCCGCTCGGCCTGTCGATCGAGGAGGCTGCGCGCGGCGTGCTTGCGATCCTCGACAGCAACATGGTGGGCGCGCTGCGCGTGGTCTCGGTCGAGCGCGGTCACGATCCGCGTCAATTCACGCTGGTCGCGTTCGGCGGTGCAGGCCCGCTGCACGGCTGCGCGCTTGCTGACTTGCTCGACATCCCGCGCGTCATGATCCCGACCGCGCCGGGCGTGCTGTGCGCGGACGGGTTGCTCGCCGCCGATCTGAAAGCGGAGTTCAGCCGCACGCTGCCGAAGGCCGGGCCAGTCGAGATGCGGCAGGCGTCGGCGATCTTCGAGGAACTCGCTCAGCGCGCCGATGCGTGGCTCGCCGCCGAGGGCGTCGCGCCGTCCGACCGCTCGCAGTCGCGCATGGCGCTAATGCGCTACCGTGGCCAGGGAAGCGAGATCGCCGTCAATTGGGGCGATGCACGACATGCCGCCGAGGCCGAGGCTGCCTTGGCGGCGGCGCACGAGACGCTCTACGGCTTCCGTCTCGACGCGCCGATCGAGCTCGTGACGCTCCGCGTCGAGGCTTCCGGCCGCATCCCGAAGCCGCATTCGGAGTTGCTGCAGACCGGCAGCGGCGTCCGGGCGGTCGCGCAAGCGCGTGTTCATTTCGCCGAAGGCAGCGGGGAGGTCCCGATCTATCGGCGGGCCGGATTCGGTGCGGGCGATCGGCTGGCCGGACCTGCGCTGGTTACCCAGCTCGACACCACGACGCTGGTGCCGCCGGGCTGGGCGCTGGAAGTCCACGCGTCCGGCGCGCTGCTGCTGACCCGGGTTTGAGCGGGGCCGTCGATCCGGCGTGTTTTTGCCCCTACACCACTTGCCGTAATCGCTTCGTTCGCTGGCGTACCCCAATCCAAGAACGAACCTAAGTCGCGTCCCGCCTGGCGCTCTGGTAGCGCTGCTCGAGTTCGTCGTAGTGCGCCTTGCCGACCATCCGCTGGCGCTCCGCGAAGCCGGCAAGCTGATCCGCGACTGCGTCGAGTGAGCCATCCCGCCTGAGTGCCTGCATCACGTTCGATACCGCCTTGATCGCCGCTTGCAGCGCGGCGTTGGCATAGAGCACGCCGCCGAAGCCGAGCGCGGCGAGCTCGGTTTGCCGCAAGGGTGGCGTCAGTCCGCCGAACACCATGTTGGCGATCTGCGGCACCGTGGTCTCGCGCGCGATGCGCTGCATCTCCGCGGCATCGAGCGGCGCCTCCACAAAGGTGACGTCCGCTCCGGCTTCGACATAAGCCTGCGCGCGGGCGATGGCGGCCTCCAGACCCTCGATGGCGCGCGCGTCCGTGCGCGCGACGATCTGAAGATCGCCGTCGCGCCGCGCATCGACCGCGGCCTTGATCTTATGCACCATCTCGCCGGCCGGTATCACCTGCTTGCCGGCGAAATGGCCGCATTTCTTGGGAAACACCTGGTCCTCGATCTGGATGCCGGCGGCGCCTGCGCGCTGGAGCAGCCTGACGGTGCGGGCCGTGTTGATCGGGTTGCCGAAACCGGTGTCGGCATCCGCCAGGATCGGAATGTCGACGGCGTCCGCGATCGCCGCCACATGGTCCACGAGCTCGGTCAATGTGACGAGGCCGATGTCGGGTACGCCGAGACTCATGTTCGCGATTCCGGCGCCCGTCACATAGACGGCCTCGAACCCATGCGCCGCAATCATACGTGCGAACAGTGCATTCGGCGTCCCCGGAAGGATCGCGGCGCGTCGCGCGGCGAAGAGCCGCTTCAGCCGCGTGGCCGGCCGTTCTAAACTTGAGCTCATGAGATTGCCTTCGACCATTGAACGAGATTGCCCGCGGGGCTGAGCTTAGAGGCCGCGGCGCCGGCGCACTACAACCGGCGGTGAACCGCCTTCCACAGCCGGACGATCATTGAACGTCTGGCACATTCGTTGCTACGCTTTGGCACTTCAAAAAAGCCTGCGGAGGGGTTCATGCGTATGCCATCTGGTTTGATGCTGGCTCTCGGCGTTTCCGCCAGTCTGATCGCGAGCGCCGCCGTAAGCAACGCTCAGGACAAGACCATCAAGATCGGCGGGCTGTTGCCGATGTCGGGGCCGGGCGCTTATTTCGGCGCGCAGGACAAGCAGGGCGTGGAGCTTGCGCTCGAGCAGGTCAACAAGACCGGCGTCAACGGCTACAAATTCACCATTCAGTACGAGGACTCGGCGTGCGGTCCGCTGCCGGCGACGCAAGCCGCCAAGCGCCTGCTCGACCAATACAAGCCGGATGTCATCATCGGCGAGGAATGCTCCGACGCAACGCTCGCGATCATGCCGACGGTCGAGCAGGCCAAGATCCCGCTGATCAATGCCGGCTCCTCCGCCATCAAGATCACCGACCCGGGCAATCCTTGGGTCTTCCGCATCATGCCGAACGAGGTGATGCAGGGCGTCGACATCGCGACCCGGGCCTATGACAGGCTCAACGCACGCACCGCCGTGCTGCTCAACGAGAACACCAATGCCGGCATCGGTAACGCCAAGGTATTCAAGGAGACATTCGAGAAGCTCGGCGGCAAGGTCGTCGCCGAAATCGGCTTCGGGCGCGACGTGAATGACTTCACCTCGATCGCAACGCGCGTCGCAGGCCTCGGCAAGGTCGACGTGATTCCGACCTATACGCTCGAAGGGCAGGGACTGAAGATCACGCAGGCGCTGGCGCAGGCCGGCGTCGTAAAGGGCGGCGACGGCGCGGCGATCCAGCTCGGCACCATCTGGCTGCCGTTCGGCTTCGAGCAGAAAGCCGGCAAGGCCGCCACCGGCTATGTGCGCATCGTGCAGTTCGATCCGACCGATCAGCGCCCGCTCGTGCGCGATTTCGTGTCGGCCTTCAAGGCCAAGTTCAACGCCGACCCGACCCACATCAATGCGCATGCCTACGACCAGATCATGCTGATCGCCGACGTGGTCAAACGCGGCGCCAAGGATGCGCAGTCGATCCGCGACACGCTGGCAACCACTAAGGATTTCGTCGGCGTCACCGGCAGCGTCGAGTTCGACAAGAACAACCAGAACACCAAAATGGATACCATCCACTACATGGAGACCAAACCGGACCTGTCCTGGACCGCCCTGAAGTGGAACTGATCGCGTGACGGCGACGATCGTCGCGCAGCAGGCCATCAACGGCATCGTTCTCGGCAGCCTGTATGTGCTGGTGGCCCTCGGCCTCACGCTGATCTACGGCGTGCTGGTCCAGATCAACTTTGCGCACGCGGACTTCGTGACGCTCGGCGCATTCTCTGCCTACTTCTTCATGCATATGCTGGGCGGCAGCTATCTGGCCAGTATCGGTGTCGCGCTTATTGTCGGTGCCGCGCTCGGATGGCTGATCAACGTGGCGATCTTCGCGCCACTGCGGCGCAGGGGCAGCGAACTGCTGCCGCTGATCGCCACCATCGGCGTTTCGGTGATGTTGCAGAACGCGATGCTGAGCCTGTTCGGCCCGGTGCCCTATGCGTTCGAGACGCCTTACAGCCAGCAGGTGTTCCGCGTCGCCGGAACGTTCTTCACGATGCAAAGCATCATCATCATCGTGGTCTCCACGGCGACGATCGGGCTGCTCTACGCCTTCATGAAGTTCACCTTCCTCGGCAAGGCGCTGCGCGCGGTCTCGCAGGATCGCGAGACCGCCGGTCTGATGGGCATCAACCCCAACCAGCTCATCATGCTGACCTTCGTGCTGGCCTCGGCGTTGGCCGGCATGGGCGGCGCGATGCTGGCGCCTGTGCTGGTGCTGACGCCGTTTGCCGGCGCCTCGGTGATCGTGAAGGCCTTCGCGATCGTGATCATCGGCGGCTTCGGCAATGTCGAGGGCACCATCCTCGCCGGCCTGCTGGTCGGGCTGATCGAGAGCTTTACCACGCAGTATCTCGATCCCGGCCTGATCGACATCGTGGTATTCGGCCTGCTGCTGCTGATGCTGGCATTCCGCCCGACCGGGCTCATCTCCGAACGGCGCGAAGAAAATGTCTGAGATCGCAGCCGCGCCGGAAAGCATCTATAGCCGGGCGTCGGCCTTGCGCCGACTCGGATTTCTGACCGCCGCGCTCGTCATCGCGGCACTGCCGCTGGTGCTGACGGGCAGCTACTGGCAGACGAACCTCACGGTTTGCGCCATCAACGTGCTGCTCGCGCTCGGGCTCGACTTTATTCTCGGCTATGCGGGCCAGCTCAATCTCGGGCAGTCGGCGTTCTATGGCCTTGGAGCCTACGTCTCGACGCTGCTCATCACCAGGCTCGGTGTGCCATTCTGGGGCGCATTCGCGGCCGGCGTTGCGTTCGCGGGGCTTGCCGGCCTGATCCTGGCGCTGTTCGCAGTGCGCTTGCGCGGGCACTATCTGGCGATTGCCTCGCTCGGCTTTGCGGTCATCACCTATCAGACCCTGCTCAACTGGATCAGTCTCACGCAGGGACCGCTCGGCATCTACGCGATTCCGGCGCCGCCTTCGGTTGTCATTCCGGGCCTGCCGACGATCAGTTTCCGCAATCCGGTCGCGCTGTTCTATCTGGTCGCCGGTTTCACGCTGCTGGTCTACTTCATCCTCGATCGGCTAGTGCGCTCGCCGATCGGCGAAACGCTCACTGCCGTGCGCGAGGACGATATCTCGGCGGCTTCGCTCGGCATCAATGCGGCCGCCTGGAAGGTGTTCGCCTTCGGGGTCGGCGCCGCGGTCGCCGGCGCCGCGGGCTGCTTCTATGCCACCTTCGTCGGTACGCTGGTGCCCGATGCTTTCTTCATCACCGAGTCCTTTACTATCCTGTCGATGGTGATCGTCGGCGGCATGGGCACGCTGATCGGCCCGGTGTGGGGTGCGATCTTCTTGACGTTGCTGCCCGAGCTGTTGCGCGGCTTTGGCGATCTGCGCCTCATCGTCTACGGCGCGGCGCTGACGCTGGTCGTGTTGTTCATGCCCGGCGGACTGGTGCAGGCGGCACGGTGGGTGAAGACTAGGCTCGGATTTGCGCGCGAGGCGGCGCGATGAGCGTGCTGTTCAGCGCCCGGAACCTGCACAAGAGCTTCGGCGGCGTGCGCGCGGTGCGCGATGTCTCGTTCGACATTCCGGCAGGCTCCGTGTTCGCGATCATCGGACCGAATGGCGCCGGCAAGTCGACGATGCTGAACCTGATCAGCGGCGTCTATCAACCCGACACCGGGTCGCTGAATTTCGGCGGCAAGAGTTTAACTGGCATGCCGGCGCATCGGCGCGTGCGGCTCGGCATCGCACGCACGTTCCAGAAGATCCGGCTGTTCCGGGAGTTGTCCGTGCTCGACAATGTCGTCGCGGGCTTTCACATTCATCATGACATTCCGGTCTGGCAATATCTGGTGCATGGCGCGGCGTTCCGGCGCGATCACGCACGCTGCCGCACCGAGGCGATGGAATTGCTGGACTTCATGGGTCTTGGCGGCAGGCGCGATACGCACGCGGGCTCGCTCTCTTATGGCGAGCAACGCATGCTGGAGTTCGCGCGCGCGCTCGCCACCAGGCCGAAATTGCTGCTGATCGACGAGCCGGCCGCCGGCCTCAATGCCTCCGAGGTCGACAACTTGCTCGACCGTATCCTGACGACGCGTGCCAAGGGTGTCTCGGTCGTCGTGGTGGAGCACAACATGGAATTGGTGATGAACGTCGCCGACCGTGTCCTCGTCATGGACTACGGCCAGCATCTATTCGAGGGCGTGCCGG
>JBBWZU010000464.1:0-3467 GCA_039649225.1 Hyphomicrobiales bacterium
CGACGATCACCAGCGCGGCGCGGATCTGCAGCACCGTGCCGGTATCCATGATGTCTTGAGTGGTCGCGCCCCAATGCACATAGCGCCCCGCTTCGCCGAGCTTGGCGGAGAGTTGCCGCACCAGCCCGAGGATCGGATAGCCGACATTCTCGGCTTCATGCTTGAGCGCCGCACGGTCGAGGACAACCGATGGTGCCGCTCGGGCGATCGCGTCCGCGGCATCCTGCGGGATCACGCCGGTGCGCCCTTGCGCGACCGCCAGCGCGATCTCCGCGTCGATGTAGCATTTCAGCAGATTATCGTCGGAGAACACCGCCCGCATCTCGGGCGTACCGAACATGTCCTTGAAGATATCGCTGTCGAAAACGGTCGATGGCATTGGTGGCCTCAGCCTGGATCAGGCCTTTCCGGTCAAAGCCCGATGCTCCTTGGCGTAGCGCACCAGCGCCACGAAGCGATAGATGCCGTGCACGAATTTGCCGTACGGCATGGTCAGGAACAGCGCGAACACCACGCCGAGATGCAGCGCCAGCAACAGCGGCATCGCCGGCGTCGCGCGCAGCACCAGCAAAAGGATACCAGTGAGGCTGGTGGCGAACAGCATCGCGATGAACGCCACATCCATGCCGAAGCGCGCCTCATCCATCATGGCCGGATCGCGTCGCAGCTTGGCGATCATCAGGCCGAGCGGCCCGAAAATGAGGCCGATGCCGCCGAGCGTACCGAGCACGACCGGAAGGTCCCACCACGGATATGGCGCCTCGCGCGCCAGGAGATAATGATACAGCGTCGCCACGCAGGTGGAAGCGAAGCAGAGCCCAAAGCCGTAGAACGTCATGTGATGATAGAACGCGCGCCGGTCGTTCGGGCGTTCGTCATGATTGTAGCAGCCGATGCCGCCACCATCGAGATAGCGCAGCGACCCGGCATCGCGGATCGCCTGCCACAATGAACCGGCATCCATCGAAACCGGATCGCCGATGCCGCGCCAGAAAGCGCGCACGCCCATCACCAGGGCCACGATGGCATAGAGAAACACGGCGCCGAACAATCCCGCCATCGCGTTATGCGGCATCAGCAGGTAGAACGCGCCCGGCCCGGCATGCGTGCCGAAGATCGCCGAGGCGTCGTTCCATGCCGCAAAGCCAAGAATGAACGCCGCGACGCTCAAGGCCGCCACAATGCTGATCGCCAGACCATTCCGGGCGAACATCGGCGCAAAGGCGCGCGGCCACGCATAGGCCGCATAGGAATCCGCCCGCACCTGCGCCAGCACCTTCGGCACATTGACGTCGAACTCATGCGGCGGCGAGAACTGACAGTCGACGTAGCAGCCGCCGCAGCCGTGGCAGAGGTTGGCGATATAATTCAGGTCGCCATCCGGAAACGCGCGGCGCATTTCCATCGCGGGAAACACCGCGCACAGGCCCTCGCAATAGCGACATGAATTGCACACCGTCATCAGCCGGTCGGCTTCCGCCAGCAAAACCGACGCGTGATTGCCGGGGCGCGCGCCCGCCTTCTCGGTTGTCAGCATGTCAGTTCCGGGCATTCTTGGCCGCCTCTCCGCCCGCGATGCGGCCGAACACACTGCCGATCGTCATGCCCATTCCGGCCGCATAGCCGCGCCCGAGCACATTGCCGGACATCACTTCGCCGGCCGCGAACATGTTCGCCGACGACTTGCCATCCTTCATCAGCATGCGCGCCTCTTTGTTCACGCGCGTCGCCAGATACGTGAACGTGATGCCCGGTCGGACCGGGTAGGCATAGAACGGCGCTTTCTCGATGCGCCGCGCCCAATGCGTCTTGTCCGGTGTCAGCCCTTGGGTGCGGCAATCGTCCAAAATGGTGTCGTCGAAGGTGCCGGGCTGCACCGTGGCGTTGAACCCGTTCACCGTCTCCTTCAGCACATCCGGATCGAGCGTCAGCTTGCCGGCGAGCTCGCGGATGCTCTGCGCTTCGATCGGCGGGTAAAGCGAGGGCATGAACAGCTTGAGCGAGGACGCATCGAAGATGATGTAGGCGATCTGGTCCGGCTGCTGGGCGACCAGCCGCCCCCAGATCGCATAGCGCTTCGGCCAGATGTCCTCGCCTTCGTCATAGAAGCGCCGCGCGTGCTTGTTCACCACGATGCCGAACACCACGCAGTCGAGCCGCGTGATGATGCCGCCATCATATTTCGGCGCGCGCGCATCGATCGCGACGGCGTGGCATTGCGTCGGATCGCCGATCTCCTGCACGCCGCGATCAAGCAGCATCTTGAGCACGGTGCCGCGATTGTGCGGAGTGCCGCGGATCAGGAAATTGTCCGCCGCCGATCCCCAATATTGCTTGAGCCACTCGATGTTGGATTCAAACCCGCCGCAGGCCGCCACGAAGGTCGCGGCGCGCACGGTGTGTCGCGCCCCATCGTGCTGCACGGTCGCCGAGAGAAACATGCCGATGTCGACATCGAGATCGACAACTTCGGCGTCGTACGCAATCGCAACCCCGAGGCTTTCCGCGGTCAGATACAGCGCATTGAGCATCGAGCGCCCGCCGCCGAGAAAGAACGAATTGGTGCGCCCAAGGCTCAGCGTCCCGCCGAGCGAAGGCTGGTAGCGCACGCCCTGCTGCGGAAGCCAGTCGAGCACCGACTTCGACTCATGGATCATGTGGCGCGCCAGCACCTCATCGGTATTGCCCTGCGTGACCTGCAGCAGATCCTTGAAGAACTCTTCTTCCAGGTAGGGACCGCTCAGTGTCTCGGTCGCGGCGTCATGGGCGCAGCGGATATTGCGGGTGTGGCGGGTGTTGCCGCCGCGATAAAATTTTGCCGCCGCCTCCACCACCAGGACGGACGATCCCGCCCGGGCAGCCGCCACCGCGGCGCACATCGCGGCATTGCCACCGCCGGCTACCAGCACGTCGTATTTCTTGCTCAGGTCGGCCATTGGTCGGGCTAGCTTCGGGCAGCTTGAAGGATTGGGGGCGCAGGCGGGCGGCGCCTGTTCAAGCAGACCCGGAAGGCTTTGAAAATCCCCCGCAAACGCCATCCCGCCCTATGAGATGCGGCACGCTCAAATCCCGTTGTGAATGAATGTTCGCAACGTGAATACATCTCGTTCACAACCAAGCGCTTGTTCTTTTGACCGTAAATCGCGGCGCGTGTAGGTTCCAGTCACCTTCCGTAAGGCTCGCAACCAAGGTCCGCCCGCCATGAAAGCTTTTCGCACGCTCGCCGTCACCCTCGCGCTGCTCGGCTCTGCTCCGGTCGCGCAGGCACAAGTGGTCGATCTCTCCAAGACGACCTGCAAGGAATTCCTTGAGAGCGGCAAGGACGGGATCATGATCATCTGGGCCTGGCTCTACGGCTATTATGCCGACCAGGACGCCGATCCGGTGGTGGATTTCGCCAAGCTCACCGCGCAGGGCACCAAGCTCGCCGAGGCCTGCAAGGCCGCCCCGACCAAGGACATCATCTC
>JBBWZU010000486.1:0-8417 GCA_039649225.1 Hyphomicrobiales bacterium
AGACGATAGATCGCCGCGGACCGGCGCGCCGTCACGATCCCGAGGCCCGGCATGCGCCGCATGATGGCCTCGGTGTGAAACGGCTCGTCCGGGAGCGGCTCGATGTCGCGCCGGGACAGAGTCCGGCCGTAGATCTCGCGGCACGCCTCGAGCCGCTCGCGCGGCGCATAATCCGCGGTCGAGAACCGAACGACCGTGCAATCGCCGCTGGCAGCGGCTGCGGCATCGCTCATGGTGGGGCTCCGGCTTGATCGAGGTTAGTCGCCGCATCACGTCGCACGGTTCATAGTTCCCGCGACCTTCGTCTGCATCATCCGAATTGATGAGAGACCGGTCAGCGCGCCGCTCCAGTCCCACGCAATTGTCGCGCCAGCCCGAGAGCGGCGATCGCAGGATCGCTAAGCAGTTGCCGATCAGAGGGAGGAACACCGGATGAGCAACCTGCCGGTCATCGACGCAATCGGTTTTGCCGCCGCCGGCCTCGTGCTTGCGACCTTTTGCATGCGTTCGATGCGCGCACTGCGCTGGATGGCGATCGCCAGCAATCTAGCGTTCATCGCCTACGGCTACCTCGGACATCTCGCGCCGGTGCTGCTGCTCCACATGCTTCTGCTGCCGGTGAATGTCTACCGCGTCACGCAACTGTGCCGGCCGCGCGATGCGCCGGCGCCCTGCCGTCACCCCACGCGCGCGACCGAGCCGAGCGCGGACGCACGCACCACACTCAATAAGCCCCTTCACTCAACGTCGAGGATTTGAACCCATGCCGCTCCCTTTCGAGCCCAGCAATTTCATGTGGTACTGGAACCGCCTCGGCCGCAGGATCGTCGAGAACTATGAGAACTCGGCGCGCGACAGGGCCCGCACCGGCCATTGCTACAACGTCACCTATGACCGCATCCAGGTGGCGACGCAGCAAGTCGGCGATGCGCGGCCGCTGCCCCCGGTGAGCCAGGAGGATTGGGCCAAAGTGGAGCACAGAATGTTCTACACAATCTGGGGCTCGCACGTCGACATCGGCAAGGAAAAATGGAAAGAGATTCCCGATGTCTACCGCGGGCGCGGAGCTCCAGCCGCAATGGTCGGGGATGGCCGCGGGGACGGTCTGATGGAGGCCGACCAGATCTGGGCAGGACTTTTGGAGCCGGGCGCCGTCCTTCAGACCTGGGAACGATTCGACGATTACATTCGGGTGGTCAACGGAGACAAGTCGCTGCACCACGGTCACTCGTTCATCCTTAAAGAATATGTCTATGAGGGAAAAAGTATCGTCGGCATGAAAGTCATCGATAATGGCTGGCACGGAACGAGGACCGTCAGAAGGGGAAGCTGGGGATACTGGGTCGCAACCAATGTGCGTTGCCTGAGTGTGGGCGCCATGCCGCGCATACCCGACCCTTGGTGGCCCAAGGAACCGACCGAGAGCAACGAGGTCGCCGAGCCGGCATATTAGAGGCGGTCTGGTTGAGCCGAAGTGGCGGCTAGCCCCGCGGAAGCGGGGACCCAGGGGCCAAAAACAAAGAACTGGATTCCCGCGTGCGCGGGAATGAGCGGAACATGCTGTAGCGCCAGCTCACTCCAGCCCCGCCTTGCGCATGCCGTCGAGAAATCGCTCGATCAGTTCGGGCGTCTGGTAGGGCACATAGGTCCTGATCCAGTCGAGCGAAAGGTGCGGCTGCTCGCGCCGCACCGTCGCCAGATAGTCGCGCGCCTCATCGATCCGCCCGGCTTGCGCAAGGCTCGCGCAGCGCAGGCGGTGTGCGCCTTGAAAGCCCGGACGCAGCCGCGTGGCCTGCGTGGTGTATTCGACGGCTTCGGCATAACGGCCGGCCGTATAGTGCGCGACCGCGATCGACCCTAAAAACAGCACCGTCATCGGATCGAGCGGACTGAGCCGCATGGCATCCTGCGCATGCGCGATCGCTTCCCGGTCCCGGCCGGCAAATGCGAGGCCATGGCTGAGATGCGCGTGGGCAGATGCGGAGTTCGGATTGGAGGCGAGCGCCCGCCGCAGCGCCGCGATGCACTCCTCGGTGCGACGCTCCATCAGCGCGCAGTAGCCGAGCGCAATGTGTCCCCAGGGATCGCGATCGTCGAGCGCGATGGCACGCACCGCATGCTCGCGGCCGGGAACAAGATCGCGATTACTCCATCCCATGTGCGCCGCGAATACCAGGCAGAATCCGAGCAGGCTGTGCGCCGGCGCATAGTCCGGATAGGCCTCGGCCGCGCGGTCGAGCGCCGCGATCGCCGTGCCATAATCGGCCTTCGTCATGCGCCAGAAATGCGTTTGCGCGCGCGCGACCAGTTCCCAGCCGCCGAGATCATTGGCGGATCGCGCCAACGCGCGAATGCCCTCCGCGGCCAGCACGCGCGGCTCGATCGCCGCGGCAACGCTCGCGGTGATCTCGTCCTGCACGGCGAAGATGTCGCCAAGCTCGCGATCGTAGCGTTCGGCCCAGTGATGGCCGCCGGTTACGGCGTCGATCAGCTGTGCGCTGATGCGCAGCCGCGTGCCGGCGCGGCGCACGCTGCCTTCGAGCACGTACCGCACGCCGAGCTCGCGCGCGACCTGTTTCACGTCCACCGCGCGGCGCTTGTAAACGAAGGTCGAATTACGGGCGATCACGAACAGCCAGTGGATGCGGGCGAGCCCGGTGATCAGGTCCTCGGACATTCCGTCGGCGAAGTGTTCCTGGCCGGCATCATCGCTCATGTTGTCGAAGGGGAGCACCGCGATGGACGGCTTGTCGGGCAAAGGCAGTGCGGAAGCTTCGGCAACCGGCTGCCTGGCCGGTGCCGTCGTGCCGATGAAGCGGTAACCGCGGCGATGCAGGGTCTCGACGTAACGCGGGCGCCGGGCATCGTCGCCGAGCGCCTTGCGCAATTCCTGAATGCACGTCACCAGCGCCGCGTCGCCGACCGTGGCCTCGGGCCAGACCGCGCCGAAAAGTTCCTCCTTGGTGACGACCTCGCCGGGGCGGCCGGCCATGAAGGCGAGGAGCGCAAGAGCCTTGGGGGTGAGGTGCACTTCGCGCTCGCCGCACATCAGTCCGACGCGCGGTTCAAGGCGATAACGGCCGAAGTTCAGGGCCAGGTCCGCCATGCTTGTCCTCCGCCATCACGCTAGCACGCCGCTCCCATAGAAATCCCGTTTCTCGCTTATGACTTGGCCTCGGCTGGGACCTAGCCTCGACGCCAGCGCGCCGCTTTGGGGCGCAATCAGGCATTCGAAAAGCGCCGCTTTGCAAAGAAGCGGACGCCATGGAGAAGCGCGATGAAGACATCATTCGCAGCCGCCCTGTCACTCGCCGCGGGGCTGGCGCTGCCGCAGCCAGCGTTCGCCCAGAGCGACGATACCAAGCTCGGCACGGTGCATTTCGAGACTTCGTGCAACGCGGCGGCACAGCAGCATTTCGACCGCGCCATGCTCTACCAGCATTCGTTTTGGTATCGCGCCTCGCAGGCCGCGTTCGAGGATGTGCTCAAGGCCGACCCCGCATGCGGTATCGCCTACTGGGGCATTGCGCTCAGCCTGTTGTGGAATCCCCATGTTCCAACGCCCGCCAAGAATCTCGCCGAGGGCGCGGCCGCGATCGCCAAAGGCCGAACGGCCGGCGCCAAATCGCAGCGCGAGCGCGACTATATCGAGGCGCTCGGCGTGATGTATGCGGATCACGAGAAGGTCGACCACCGCACGCGCGTCGTCGCCTATGCCAAGGCGATGGAAGGGCTGGCGCAAAAATATCCCAAGGACGACGAGGCCCAGATCCACTACGCGCTGGCGCTGAACACGTCCGCGGCGCCGTCCGACAAGAGCTATGCGAGCCAGCTCAAGGGCGCGGCGATCCTGGAGCCGATCTTCGAGCGCCAGCCGCAGCATCCGGGCGTCGCGCACTATCTGATCCACCTCTATGATTATCCGCCGATCGCCGAAAAGGGCCTCAACGCGGCGCGGCTCTACGCCAAGATCGCGCCCGGCGCCGCGCACGCGCAGCATATGCCCTCGCACATCTTCACGCGCGTCGGTTACTGGAAGGAATCGATCGACTCGAATGTCGTCTCGCAACGCGTCGCGAAGGAAGCCGCCGATTTTCACGATCAGCTGCATGCGATGGATTATCAGGTCTATGCCTATCTCCAGCTCGGCCAGGACCAGAAAGCGAGCGCCGTCATCGACGACATGAAGACGGTCGCGGGCTTCACCGAGACGTTCCTGCCCGGCCCCTACGCGCTCGCGGTAGCGCCGGCGCGCTATGCGATCGAACGCGGTGACTGGAAATCGGCGGCGGAGCTTGCGGTCAGGCCGAGCCCGCTCGCGCACGTGCAGGCGATCACCCATTTCGCGCGGGCGCTCGGCGCGGCGCGTACCGGCGATACGCAAGCCGCCAAAACGGACGTCGCCAGGCTTGGCGAGTTCAGCGAGAAGCTGCGTCAGGCAAAAGACGGCTACTGGTCCGAGCAGGTCGATATCCAGGCACAAGTGGCCTCCGCCTGGGTGCTCTACGCCGAAGGCAAGCATGACGATGCCCTCAAGGCGATGAGCGCTGCAGCCGACGCCGAGGACAAAAGCGAAAAGCATCCCGTGACGCCAGGCGTGCCGAAGCCCGCGCGCGAGCTTTATGGCGTGATGCTGCTCGAGCGCGGCATGGCGAAAGACGCCCTCGCCGCCTTCGAGGCGACACTGAAGAAGGAACCGAACCGACTCGGCGCCTATCTGGGCGCGGCGGCAGCCGCGCAGAAGGCCGGCGACGTCGCCAAGGCGCGCGACTACTACCGGCAGGTCGTCGCGATCGCGAGCGAAGCCGACGCGACCCGCACCGATATCGCCGACGCACGTGCGTTCCTCAAGACGCACTGATGCGGAGCGCCGGCATGAAGCCTGCAGCGGGAGCATTGTTCGCGCTGGCGGCGCTCGGTGCGCTCGCGGCGCCAGCCGAGGCAGAGCCCGTTAGGGTGTTCGGGTACGGTGGGCCGCTCGGCGAGTGGGAGTTGACGGCCGACGTCGCGGAAAGCGCATCGGCGCGCGCGCGTGAATTGCGCGGCGCCGTCATCATGACGCATGTCGGACTGTGCACGCAGGATGGCCCGGAGCAGCGCAAGGGCGAGATCAGCATCGAGATGATCGGGTCGGGATCGCGCCTCACGGCGAAGATGCTGCTCGACGGCGCTGCGTGCAGTTACGCCGCGACATTGTCGGACGCCTACAAGGGCACGATGACTTGCCCCGAGCGGCCCGCAATGCCGCTGACGCTCTGGGTGAGATAAGTCGTGTCGCCAGCGCGGCAGGCTGCGCATCTCGGCGGCGGTCCACCGGAATCAAAGGAGCACGAGCTGATCTATGATGCTGGAACTAGACAAATTTTGGCTGAAGCAACGAGCGCAACTCCCCGGGACAGTCACTCTGCTCGTATAACCGGGGAAAATCGTTGGGCCGGAGATCGCCATAGCCGAGGTTCAGATAGAGGATCGTGTGCTGCATGTGGTGGATTGCGCCGAACGGCGTGCCGGCGATGACGGGGTCGACCCTGTTGTCTTTGACGATCGGCTTGCCACGCAGCTTGAGCGTGAGAAGGTAGTTCGAGAGATAACCGCCCCAGTAGATGTCCCATGTGCCGGTGATCTCCATGATGGCTTGCGTAAAGCCGGCCCCCTCCTCGATCTTGGCCAGCCCCGGCGCCTTACAACCCTCCTTGAGCAGGTATTGGACCAGCAAGACATCGGGCCTGCGATTGGCGCAGCCTTTCCCGACCGCAGCATCAATATTGTAGAACAGTCTGTTTCCAGCTTTGGTATGAACGATGTCCAGGCAGGCCATTGTTCGAAACCCTTTGTCCGATTCAATCGGCGTGACGGGTCGCTTCGCAATGTCGTGACCGCTGCGCGTGTTCGAGCGTACTGCAATATGCCGCGAGGACGGCTTCCACCGCCCCTTGCACACACTATTTCATATATTGGTCGGCTGCGGAACGCGTCCGGTTTGCCAGCCGGCAAGAAATCAACATGGCGTCGGCGTACCGCGTCCAGAGCTACAGGCGCGTCATATCAACATCGATGCGCGCGGCGGCGAGCTGCGTCGTCATGCGCCTGCGCCGCCGCGGGCTGAAAACCTCGGCGGCGAACCTTGGCGCGACGAGCGCGAACAGCGGCAGGATCGCGAGCCACAGCATGTGCAGCTTGTTCCAGTCGTCGATGATGACGAACCATGAGCACAGCAGCGTGTAGGCGAGCGCGCAGAGGCAATCCGAATAACGCAACGAATAGCCGGTGTAGAAATCGATGCCGATCCGCGCCCAGAAATAAAGCGCCATCAGCACCACAAGGCACCACGCTGACCAACCGGCAACTGAATACATACTCTAGCCCGCACTCTGTACAGCGGGCACCATGGCCGCAGACATTTAAAAGAGCTTTACCCAATCGTGTCAACGCGGTGTTAATATGGTGGCACCGCGCGCCGATGTGTGGTGTAGCCCGGATGGAGCGCCAGCGTAATCCGGGGCCGACCCTTGCGGCTCGACCGCCCCGCATTTCATGCGGACTACATACTGCCCCACCCCGCTACTTCGCGGAGGCCGGAAATGCCGGCAATTTCTCCACGTCGCGCGCATCGTGCTGGATGATGATCGTCGCCTTCAGGTTCGTGGCGATCTTCTTGATCCGCTCGAGCGACGCCACGGTCTGGGCGCGGTCGAAGTTGAACGTCGGCACCCCGAACGCGTCGTAGTTTTCGCGAAAGTGCATCGCATCGCCGCTGAGCACCACGGCGCCGGTCTGCGGCAGCTTCACCAGCAGGCTGGAATGACCCGGCGTGTGCCCGGGCGTGCGCAGGACGATCACGCTGCCGTCCTCGAACACATCCTTGTCGAGCGTGAGCGGTTCGACCTTGCTCTCGCCTTTGATCCAGGCCTCGAACGGCTTGAAGTTGACGCCCTGGGCCGGCTTCGGGCTCGTGATCGCGTCCCAGTCGCCCTGCCCGATCAGCACCGTCGCCTTCGGAAACGACGCCACCTGGCCGGTGTGGTCGGCGTGATAGTGGCTGATGCCAACATATTTGATCTGCTCGGGCTTGACGTCGATCTTGGCCAAGAGATCCACCAGGCTCACCTTCGGCGCGACATTGGGCGCCGTCATGGCATGGCCGGTATCCCACAGCATATAGTCGTCGCCATGCCGGATGAGATAGCAGCTAAAGACGAACTGAAGTTTTAAATCGCCGTACGCATAGGTATCCGAGAAGCGCTGGTTGACGGCCGTGGGCGCCTGCGACGTGCCGCAATCGAAGCGCGTGAGCGACATCTCCGGCGCCGCCTGCGCGGGCGCCGCGAGACCGGCAAGTATGCCGGCGCCGAAAGCCAGAATGATCCGTGTCCGATTCATTGCTTCCTCCCTGAGTGCACGTTAAGGCGTATTAGACTGACACATTTCACTACTCGCAAGATTTTTGGGAGACGATGTCCTTCAATTTCACTCTTGTGGCAGGGCCTTTGGTCCGCGCGTCAAGTTGGGAGCCGACGGCCGAATGCCTGCGGGCGGCGGGATGCCGTGTCCAGGTGCCGGATGTCTTGGCCCATCACCACGCGCCGCCGTCCTGGAGCGCATGGACCGCTCGACTCCTTGAGCATATGACCTCCTGCGATGAACCCATTGTGGTCGGTCATAGTTCGGCGAGCGCGCTGGTGGCCGATCTGGCGACCAGGCTGCCCGTAGCGGGTATCATCATTGTGGACGGCGACGTGCCCCCGCCGCAAGGCGCGGCCTTGCCGGTCAGGCCGGCCCTTCTCGACTTCATCAAGGGCCTTGTCGAACCCGACGGAATGCTTCCGATCTGGTCCAAATGGTTTGCGCGTGACCCGCGGCGTATGTCTCTTGTCGGTCTGGACATTTTGGCGCGCGACCCCACGGCATTCGCCCGGTTCGAAAGCGGACTTCCAAGAATGCATATCGCTTGGTTCGACGACGCGATAGAACTCGACGGCTGGGACTATGTCCCAGCCGGTTTCATCCAGACTTCGGCGATCTACGATCACGCAATCGCGGAAGCGCAGCGTCGTGGCTGGCCGGTCGCGAACCTGCAAGGCACACATCTGCATCCGACGCTTCATCCAGCCGAGACCGCGCGCGCAATTCTTTCCATGTCGCGTCAACTCGCTCCTGGCGCGGAGCACTAGCGCGCGATGCCAGACAACAATGCTCAGGTCCTGGCCCCTGTCCTGATCGTCGGCGCCGGACCGGTCGGGCTTACGCTCGCGATTGATCTCGCCTGGCGCGGCATCGACGTGACGGTCGCCGAAACACGCCCGCGGGCGCAGCCGCCGGAGCCCAAGTGCAACCATGTCGCGGCCCGCACCATGGAGATCTTCCGTCGTCTCGGCATCGCCGACGAAGTGCGCGATGCCGGTCTGCCGCCCGACTAC